>DASVYI010000309.1:0-7977 GCA_036392275.1 Nitrosospira sp.
CTTCGACGATATCCGCCAAATCAGAGGGTACCGTCAACGGGCCGGTGCGCCCGCGATAGGTGCCTCCATCGTGTTCATAGTGCTCGATCGTTGTCCCGAACGCCGCGGCGAAGTTGGCAGCCGTGCCGGAGAGGAAGACACTGCGCCGCGCCGCGCTGGTTTCGACGACGACCAGGCCGTGACTTTTTGCGAATGCCTCGACTTTTGCAAGATCAGCCGGATCGGCGCCATGAGCGGTCGCGTATTGCTCATGCGTCAGGTACCGGCGCTTTCCAGGCATCTGATCCGAGTGCAAGTCTCCCATTGCAGCACTCTGGAGAGGCATCTTGCGCCGGACTCGCACCGTAACTTCAAATCGCTCGTCATCGGGAACCGGACCAACGGTATGGGCACCATGAAGCGGGATGCGCTCACTGCCCTTGACGGTGACGCGGGTGGATGTTTTGGACATGGCTCAGTCCTCCTATTTTTATTTTTAAAATTTTCGGCATCCGCAATGACGTTTGCCTCCCTAAAACCGGAAAACAACGGGAAAACCGGACCGGCGCGGTTAATAACCGGCGGGATGAACCGGTCTTGGCAACCTCATTCTCATCTTTGAAGACGTTGAATATTATGAACCTGGTTCATGAAGTCTTCTGTGCGGAAAGACACTCACGGGCGTCTTATCCCTAAAACATACAACATACATACCGGAGAAATAATTTACGGAATCACCCTCTCACCCTGCGCATGGAACCTGCTCCGCTGTTTACTGGCTGCGGGCAGCCTGCCTTCTCGCGTGCCTTCTCGTGTAAAATCACGTTTTCCAACTAATCCAATATTTTGCCGATGCTTCTCCGGTTCCGCGGCGGCAGCGCGCTTTCCCCGTTCCGCCTGGAAAAACTCGCGGCCGCGCTGGCGATTGCCGCTCCGCAAGTCTCCCATCTTTACGCTGAATATTGGTATTTTTGCGCGGCAGGGGAAAATCTGCGGCAGGACGGAGTCGCCATCCTCGAGGACCTGCTCGAGGGTACCCTGGAGGAAGGAATGCCGGAGGGGACGCGAGTCCAAAACCCTGCATACCCGCCTGGAAGCGAGCTGTTATTGGTCCTGCCGCGACCCGGCACCATCTCTCCATGGTCAACCAAAGCCACCGATATTGCGCATCATTGCGGACTGGGAGCGGTGGAACGGCTGGAGCGGGGGGTCGCGTTTCACGTTCAGGCGGGAGCCGGGGCTTATAACGGCTTATCTCCAGGCTTCCGGGCCAAGCTGTCGTCACTGATACACGACCGCATGACCGAGGCAGTCTTTGGATCATTCGGTGATGCGGAAAAGCTGTTCAGGCATTTTGCGCCTGTGCCACTCCATGCCGTGGATGTGCTGGCGGGAGGAAGGGATGCGCTGCGGAAAGCCAACGACGAGATGGGGCTTGCCTTGTCGCCGGAGGAAATCGGCTACTTCGCGGACTATTTTATCGATATCGGGCGCAATCCGGCCGATGTGGAATTGATGATGTTCGCCCAGGCGAATTCCGAGCATTGCCGCCACAAGATTTTCAACGCGGACTGGATCATCGACGGCGAGCCGCGCACCGAGTCGCTGTTTTCGATGATACGCAACACCCACCGGCAGCATCCCCAAGGTACAGTGGTCGCGTATGCCGACAATTCTGCCATTATCGAGGGCGCGAAAATCTCCCGGTTCTGTCCGGGCAAGGATGATGCATACGGTTATGCGGAGGAGCAGACGCATATCCTGATGAAAGTGGAAACCCACAATCACCCCACCGCGATTTCGCCTTATCCGGGCGCCGCCACCGGCGTGGGGGGAGAGATCCGCGACGAGGGCGCCACTGGGCGGGGCGCAAAACCAAGGGCCGGGCTCAGCGGGTTCTCGGTTTCCAATCTGAATATTCCGGAGTTCATGCAGCCGTGGGAAGCGCATTTGCAATCCGGCTCTGATCAATCCTATGGCAAACCGGAGCGTATTGCATCCGCGCTGCAAATCATGCTGGAAGGTCCGATAGGCGGCGCCGCGTTCAACAATGAATTCGGCCGGCCCAACCTGGCGGGTTATTTTCGTACTTTCGAGGAACTCGTTGCCGGGGAGATGCGCGGCTACCACAAACCCATCATGTTGGCCGGGGGCATAGGGCATATTGCGGAACGGCATGCGTTCAAGGAGGAATTTCCAGCCGGTGCGCTGCTGATCCAGCTGGGGGGGCCGGGCATGCTGATCGGTCTCGGCGGCGGCGCGGCGTCCAGCATGGATACCGGCGTGAACGCGGCGAATCTGGATTTCGATTCCGTACAGCGCGGCAATGCCGAGATGGAGCGGCGTGCCCAGGAAGTCATCGATGCCTGCTGGCAAATGGAAAGGCGCGGCGAGACCAACCCGATTCTTTCGATTCACGACGTCGGCGCCGGCGGATTATCCAATGCGCTTCCAGAATTGCTGCATGGTTCCGGACGCGGCGGGGAAATCAACCTGCGCGACATTCCTTCCGAAGAGCCGGGCATGTCGCCCATGCAGATCTGGAGCAACGAGGCGCAGGAGCGCTACGTGCTTGCAATCAGACCAGAGTCGCTGGTGTCGTTTCGTGCGATCTGCGAGCGCGAGCGCTGCCCGTTCGCGGTGGTCGGCCAGGCCACGGCCAAAGAGCAGTTGATCGTGACTGATCCGGTCTTCGGGAACCGGCCGGTCGATATGGATCTTTCGGTACTGCTGGGGAAGCCGCCGAAGATGATCCGCGAGGCCGCGCATATCAGAAAAACGTTGCCGCCATTCGAGGTGGCGGAGTTGAATCTGCGAGAAGCGGCTTATCGCGTGCTGCGGCTGCCTGCGGTTGCGGACAAGACGTTTCTCATCAGCATCGGTGACCGCAGCATTGGAGGGATGACCGCGCGCGACCAGATGGTGGGGCCGTGGCAGGTTCCCGTCGCGGATGTAGCCGTGACGCTGATGGGCTACCAAACTTATCTGGGCGAAGCGTTTGCCGTGGGCGAGCGCACCCCGGCGGCGCTGATCGACCCCGCAGCTTCCGCGCGCATGGCGGTGGGCGAGGCCATAACCAATATCGCCGCTGCATGCATCGAAGATATCGGAGAGATCAAGCTTTCCGCGAACTGGATGGCCGCAGCGGGTCATCCCGGCGAGGATGCCGCCCTGTTCGACGCGGTGCATGCGGTCGGCATGGAACTATGTCCGCGGCTGGGAATCAGCATTCCGGTGGGAAAGGATTCGATGTCGATGAAGACCGTCTGGGCGGTGGAACCAGGCCATGACGGCGAACACGACGGCGAGAGCGCGAAAAAAGCGGTGACCGCGCCGCTGTCGCTGATCGTTTCCGCTTTTGCAAGGGTAACGGATGCGCGCAAAACGCTTACACCGCAGTTGCGTAGGGATTGCGGCGAGACCGAGCTCATACTGATCGATCTGGGCGCGGGCAGGAACCGCATGGGCGGCGCGGCGCTGGCGCAGGTTTACAAGCAGGTGGGCGACGAAGCTCCGGATATAGCGGGACTCGAGGGGGCGGAAAAACTCAGAGGCTTTTTCGCCGCCATCCAGCGTCTGAATCGTGAAAACAGGATTCTCGCTTATCACGACCGCTCCGACGGGGGCCTGTTTGCGACGTTGTGCGAAATGTCATTCGCGGGCCACACCGGCATCACGATCAATCTCGACCAGTTGTGTTTCGATGCGCTGGCCAGTGACACCGATGGCAGTGAATTGCGGCCGGAAGCACTCGGCGGAAGATTCCTGGCACGTATCCTGGCCGTTCTGTTCAACGAGGAATTGGGGGCGGTGATCCAGGTCAAGACGGATCATCATCGTGAGGTGATGGAAATCCTGGCGGGGGAAGGCTTGCGCGAACTGAGCTATGTCATCGGCGATCTTAATGACAAGGATGAAATCCGGTTTTTGCGCAACAATAAACCGGTATTCGCGGAGAAGCGGGTCGATTTGCATCGCGCCTGGTCCGAAACCACTTACCGGATGCAGAAGCTGCGCGACAATCCCGAGTGCGCGCAGCAGGAATACGACCGTCTGCTCGATGCCGGCGATCCCGGCCTGCACGCGCAACTGAGTTTCGATGTGGATGCCGACATCTGCGCGCCCTACATCGGTAAAGGCATCAGGCCGCGCATCGCGATTTTGCGCGAACAAGGCGTAAACGGCCATGTGGAAATGGCTGCGGTTTTCGACCGGGCGGGATTTGCCGCGACCGATGTCCACATGAGCGATATCATCGCGGGCCGCGTTTCCCTCGGGGATTACACGGGTTTCGCCGCTTGCGGTGGATTTTCATACGGCGATGTGCTCGGAGCGGGCAGGGGCTGGGCCAAATCCATTCTGTACAACCGCCGGGCGCGCGACGAGTTCGAAGCCTTCTTCCTGCGCGCGGATACCTTTGCGCTGGGGGTCTGCAATGGTTGCCAGATGATGGGCAATCTGCAGGAAATCATTCCGGGAGCTGAGCACTGGCCCCGTTTCACGCGGAATAAATCGGAGCAGTTCGAGGCGCGTTTTGTTATGGTAGAGGTTTCGCAAAGCCCATCACTATTTTTTGATGGCATGGCCGGGAGCCGGATGCCTGTCGCCGTTGCGCATGGAGAAGGTTATGCTCAATTCGCCGATGAGGCACATGTTTCTGCCATTTCCCCGCGGGTTGCGCTGCGTTTCGTGGATAATCGGGGCGAGGTCGCCGAAATCTATCCGCTCAATCCCAGCGGTTCGCCGCAGGGCATTGCCGGCGTTACCACGCCGGACGGCCGTTTCACCATACTCATGCCTCACCCGGAGCGCGGATTCCGTGCCGTTCAGCATTCCTGGCATCCAGGCTGGGATGAGGATGCGCCCTGGATGCGAATGTTCAGGAACGCGCGCAAATGGGTGGGTTGAGAATAACCCACACGAATAAGGAGTATCCGCTTGAGAACTTTCCGGAGTGCTTTCCCTGCCCCTTTGAACCTGGTTCTGATTCTTATGCTCGTGTTCGATGCTTCTCTCAATACCGCCTTCGCACAGACGAGGACCGGCGACAGGGAAAAGGCGGCCGTGGACTGTGCGCTGGTTGGTAGCTGGAGCGTGCCCGGCGGGGGAAGGATAACCGAGGCTGACGTCATTGCGCGCGCTGCGAAGCGCTCGGTGGTGTTGCTGGGAGAAGTGCACGACAATGCTGATCACCATCGCTGGCAATTGCAAACCCTGGCCGCGCTGCACGCCGTGCGTCCGGACATGGTCATCGGTTTCGAGATGTTTCCCCGCCGGGTGCAGAAAGCGCTCGATCAGTGGGTGGCGGGGGAACTCTCGGAAGCCCAGTTTCTCGCCGCATCGGACTGGAATGCTGTCTGGAGCACGGATGCGAATCTCTACCTGCCGCTGTTCCAGTTTGCGCGCATGAACCGGATTCCCATGGTAGCGCTCAACATCGATACGCGTTTGAGACGGGCGGTTTCCGCGAAGGGTCTCGGCGGCGTTCCGGAGAATGAACGGGAGGGCGTGACAGCGCCCGCCGCGCCGAGTACGGCTTATCTCGATTATCTGCTGCCGATCTACGCGGAACACGAGCGCGACGGCAGGAAGAAGGGCGAGGCTGCAAGGGATGATCCGGATTTCCGCCGGTTTGTAGAAAGTCAGCAACTCTGGGACCGGGCGATGGCCCAGGCAATACAGTCGGCGCTCGACCGGCCGGGTAAGCCGCTCGTGGTTGGAATCATGGGGTCGGGGCATATCAAATACGGTTATGGAGTCCCTCATCAGTTGAAGGATCTCAGGATAACCGAGGTGGGCACGTTATTGCCCTGGAATAACGGAAGCTCGTGCGGGCAAGTCGCTTCCGGGTTGGCCGACGCGGTATTCGGTATTGCACCGTCACTGCCTGTCGCGCACGAACCCCCGCGGCAGCGTCTGGGTATCCGCTTTGAAATGGCGCAGGACGGCGGTGTCCGGGTGTTGCAGGTGGAGAAGGGCAGCATTGCCGAGGCAGCGGGCATCCGCGACGGTGACCTGATCAGCGAAGCAGCGAGCGTGCCGCTTAAACGCCTGGACGATATCGTGAACATCGTCAAACGCCAGGCGCCCGGCACCTGGCTGCCGCTCAAGCTGAAACGCGGCGCTGATACCCTCGAAATTATCGCCAAGTTTCCGGCGGTGGCGAAATGATTCCCATGATCAGGCTAACGATGGGGTTGCGCGCCTCCTCATTCTCTCTGTGCGTGCCGAGAGCCATTGGCGCTATCCTGTTTTATCTCGTTGCGGCAAGTGCGTCCGCTACGTCTGCTACATCTGCTACATCTGGTAAAGCGCCGGATACCCCCGAAGTCCACGCGGAGGTCCAATATGATATTACCGTGCGGATCGATCCCGTGGCGCGAAAAATCGAAGGGCGGACCATTATTACTGCCAACACATCGGAGGAATTGACACTGATGCTCGGCCGCCGTTTCGAGGTCATGCATGCACGGATCGATGACTCTCCCCTGGGTTCGGCTGCCACCACCGGGAATCTGCGCGGATGGCGAATACTGGGCGAGCCGCAAATGCCGCGCCGTATCGAGATGAAATGGCGGGGGGAACTGGCAGCGCTGGATACTTCGCTCGATCATCAGCAGACGCTGGGCAGAAATGAAGCGGCAAGCAGCGAAGCCGGTACGTTCCTGCCGGATTCGAGCGGCTGGTATCCGTTTATCGCGGGCAAACTCGCGAGTTACCGGGTAACCATCGAGCTTCCTGCCGGACAGCGCGGCATCGTTGCTGGCCGCCTGATCGAGGAGTCCGACTCGGGCGAGAGGTATCGCGCACTTTTCGAGTTTTCGTCGCCGACAGGCGGGATCGATCTGATGGCCGGTCCCTACGTCGTGGAATCACGTGTCATGCATGGGGCGGGTGGCAAGCCGATTCAGTTGCGGACGTATTTTCACCGGCAGATTGCGGAGCTTGCTCCATCCTACCTCGATTCGGTAAAAGGTTATATCGAACTCTATGAATCATGGATCGGCGCGTACCCCTTTACTGAATTCAGCGTCGTGTCGAGTCCGACCCCGACAGGATTTGGCATGCCGACGCTCACCTATCTCGGGATAGAGGTGCTGAAGCTTCCTTTCATTCGCTCGACTTCCCTGGGTCATGAGGTGCTCCACAACTGGTGGGGCAATGGGGTGTATCCCGATTATGCGCACGGTAACTGGTCCGAGGGGCTCACTACGTTCATGGCCGACTATGCCTACAAGGAGCGCGAAAGTCCCGAAGCCGCCCGGGAAATGCGGCTGGGCTGGGTGCGCGATTTTGCCGCACTGGCGTCCGGGCAGGATGCGCCACTCGCCACCTTTACCTCGCGCACCCATGGGGCGA
Organism: Nitrosospira sp.; assembly: GCA_036392275.1. Classification (GTDB taxonomy): domain Bacteria; phylum Pseudomonadota; class Gammaproteobacteria; order Burkholderiales; family Nitrosomonadaceae; genus Nitrosospira. Next base: position 7,339 of record DASVYI010000309.1, read on the forward strand.
CGCAGATCGTCGGCTACAACAAGGCGGCAATGGTATTCCTGATGTTGCGCGACCTGCTAGGGCGCGACACCTTCGATCGGACGCTCCGGGCATTCTGGCGCGAGCAGCGCTTCCGTATCGCATCCTGGGCAGATTTGCGGCACGCCTTCGAAGCAGTGTCGGGGCGGGATTTGCGTCCTTTCTTCGATCAGTGGCTCACGCGCGCGGGCGCGCCCGCCGTGCGGCTCGCCGCCGCAAAACAGATGAGATCGGACTCCGGTCATGTCATTACCGTCACGCTCGAGCAGGGGGCACCCGAGTACCGCTTGCGCGTGCCGGTCGCTATCCGTACTGTGGGCGGCGAGGAGTTCCGTACGCTCGACTTGGAAAGCGCGCGCCAGACATTTACGTTCCAGATGCACGACAAACCGCTGGAAGTGATTCTTGACCCGGATCTGCGGTTATTCCGGCGCTTGAAGTCGGATGAGGCGCCACCCATCCTGCGGCAGGTCATGGTCGACAGGACCACCGTAACCGCTCTGCTTCCGGAAAGCGGCGAGGCGCGCGGCGCCGCCGAGACGCTTGCCACGAAACTCCAGAACCGTGCGCCGAAACTGGTTTCAGTAGATAATCCGGTTGCTGCGCCATCGGTGGTGATCG
>DASVYI010000310.1:0-2430 GCA_036392275.1 Nitrosospira sp.
GCGCGCTTGACCGTCATCGTATCCACTCGATCATCTTCCACCAGGAGAATAGGTTTGTTGGTGATTTTCACGTTTCCTTTCCTTTAGTTGTGTTGGCGATTGCTGCGGTTTGGGGTAAGGTAAAATAAAACGTACTGCCGACGCCGGGTGTCGATTCGAGCCAGATACTTCCACGATACATTTCGACGATTTTTTTTACCAGAGCCAGACCCACGCCGGTGCTTTCTATCCGGTCGCGCGGAGCGAGGGTTTGGAACAACTGAAAGATTTTCTCGAAGTGGCGCGGCTCGATACCGGGCCCGTTATCGCTTACGCTGAATTTCCAGAGGTCGCCCTCGGCGCTACAGCCTATCCGTATTTCGCCACGGGGCTTGTCCATATATTTGATCGCGTTGGAAAGCAGGTTTTGAAATATCTGCTGGATTCGCGTAGGCTCCGCCACGATGGAAGGCAGAGGGGTCTCGATGCTTATGGTAACATTTGCCGGCGGCACGATGAGATCAATTACCTCACGCACCACCTGGCCGACGTCTACCGTGACCGGTTCCTCCCTGACGCGGCCTACGCGCGAATACTCCAGGATGCCATCGATCAGGTTGCCCATGCGGTGCACGCGGTTGACGAGCAGACGCATGTGTTCCTTGCCTTCGTCATCAAAATGCGCAGCATAATCGGTCGAGAGCCAGTCCGCCAATGCCCCAATAGCGCGCAGTGGGGCCTTTAAATCGTGGGATACCACATACGCGAAACTTTTCAGTTCTTCGTTCGCGCTTTCCAGTTCTTCCATCAAACGGGCTTTCTGCTCCTCAGCCAGTTTGCGCTCGCTGATGTCGCGCATGATGCCGACAAACATATCATGATCGCCATCGTGCATCTTCACGACCGCAAGGTCCATGGGAAATACCGTGCCATCCTTGCGCAGGCCCATTACCTCGCTGGGTACACCAAGGCTTTTAAGTTTTCCCATTGCCGGGTAACTCTTGAAATGATCGAGGCGTTGACCCTGCGTTTGTCCCCGCCCTTGTTCCTGTGGAGGGAACAGCGCTTCGATATTTTGCCCGATTATTTCGTTTTCAGCATAACCGAAAATCTTTTTTGCAGCTGGATTGACCGTCTTGATCACGCCCTGCGCGTCAATGGAGGCCACGCCGTCGATCATGTTGCTTAATAAAGCGCGAGTATGCGCTTCACTGGCGCGGACATGGCCAATGGTTTCCACCAGGCTATCCCGCATTTCTCTCAGGGCCCGCATGAGCTGGCCGATCTCGTCGTTGGAACGGATTTCGAATTCCTGCGTGAAATTGCCGGCGGCAACACCGCGGGCAATTTTCACCACTTCCTCCAGAGGCCGGAAAACTGCACCAATAAAGATAAGGCTGAACAACAGGCCCAATACCAATACGACGACTATGGACGCGACAAAAATGTTGCGAATGATCCAGTAGCGTTCCTGCTCCTGGTTATATTCCTGTCTGGTTTCGACAAGTTGCAGCGTAATCAACTTGCGAATGTCGTCATCAACCGGCCGGTAAAGGGGGCGAACCTTCTCCACGAGAATGCGATGCGCTTCCTGGATTTTATTCGCACGCAGCGCGGCAACCGCCGGATTCATGCCCTCGATGACAAATGTTCTGTGATGTTCGGTGAAATCCGCCGCCAAGCCGCTCTCTTCCGGAGTCAGATAGGTGGTCATGTAAATTACCCAGGCTCTGGTAATTTCATCGATATTCTTATCGATCGTGGCGGTATTGTTTTGAATGACACCTGGTGTGGGCGTGAGCAGGGCCGCAGTAAGCGCGACGCGGTTATGGAGTAAGAGCGATTCGATATGCCCCACCTGTTTGAGGGGGACCACACGGTCCTGATAAACGGTTTGCAATCCTTCGATGGCGCTGCTCATCCCGAAGAGGCCGAGCACCTGGACACCAAGCAGGAAGGCTACCAGGAAGGAAAGGACAAAGATCAGGCGGGCTTTGATGGTCAAGTTTTTGAGCATATCACCGTGTAAGAATGCGAAGTTTTAAAACTCAACTTGTCCTGGTATCCTCGCCCCAATGCCCCACCAAAATGCCCTTCGGGAATCAGGGTTATATTAATAGTACCGCATATACCTCATCTGAAAAAACCTCTTTCTTCACCTTGCCTATGAATTGCAATCATTGTTGCCAAACCTGAAACAGAACCTCATGGACTCGCCGGAGGTTCCCGCTATCCATGGGCATGACGGACTATTGCAAAACTGACTCCAGCGTATAAGATGTAATGGGGCTCTGTAAACCTTTTCTCGATCCAGGGCTTCAGGGGGCTGGCTTTCAATATGCGGGTAATTCACCTGAAGGGGGTATTCATGAAACTCAATATCTTGTTTACAGCAGGGATTTTCACAATGGCGGCTGCCGTGCCTGCCACCGCTCATGAGTCTGTGTATAC
>DASVYI010000311.1:0-3188 GCA_036392275.1 Nitrosospira sp.
CGATGTCCCGCTGGTGGGGGATTTCCATTTCAACGGCCACCGGCTGCTGAAGCAGTACCCCGAATGCGCAGAGGCGCTGGCCAAGTACCGCATCAATCCGGGCAACGTGGGGCATGGCAGGAAGCGCGACGAGCAGTTCTCCATCCTGATCGAAACCGCCTGTAAATATGAAAAGCCGGTGCGTATCGGCGTCAACTGGGGCAGCCTCGACCCCGAGCTTCTGGCGCGCATGATGGACGAGAACGCACGTTCCGGTGACCCCAAGGACGCATCGGTCGTGATGCATGAAGCGCTGATTACCTCCGCGCTGCAAAGCGCCGCCAGGGCGGAAGAGATCGGGTTGGGGCGCGACAGGATCGTATTGTCCTGCAAGATGAGCGGTGTGAGAGACCTGATCTCGGTTTATCGTGACCTCGCATCGCGGTGCGACTACGCGCTGCATCTCGGATTGACCGAGGCGGGCATGGGATCAAAGGGAATCGTTGCGTCCACCGCCGCATTGTCCGTTCTGCTTCTCGAAGGCGTGGGGGATACCATACGCATATCCTTGACTCCCGAACCCGGCGGGGACCGTGCGCGTGAAGTGATCGTGGCGCAGGAGATCCTGCAAACCACCGGGTTGCGCGCTTTCGTACCGCTTGTGGCGGCATGCCCGGGTTGCGGGCGTACCACCAGCACTTATTTCCAGGAGCTCGCGGAAAGTATCCAGGGTTACGTTCGCGACCAGATGCTGGTATGGCGCGAGCAATACGACGGTGTGGAAAACATGACGCTGGCGGTGATGGGTTGCGTGGTCAACGGACCGGGGGAAAGCAAGCACGCCAACATCGGCATCAGCCTGCCCGGATCGGGAGAACGGCCGGTAGCGCCAGTTTTTGTGGATGGGCAAAAGTCCGTGACCTTGAAAGGCGACAATATCGCGGGAGAATTTCGCCAGATCGTCGATGAATATGTGCAGACGAAATACCCCAGAAAAGCAGTGCAATGACCGCCCGGACCATACAGGCCATCCGCGGGATGAACGACATCCTGCCCGATCAGATACACCTTTGGGAGTTCTTCGAGCAGACCGTGCGTGACTGGATGGCGGCTTATGGTTACCGCAACATACGCATGCCGATCGTCGAGCAGACCGATTTGTTCGTGCGCTCGATCGGTGCCGTGACCGATATTGTCGAGAAAGAGATGTATTCCTTTCTGGACAGCCTTAACGGCGACAGTTTGACGTTGCGCCCGGAAGGAACCGCCTCCTGTGTGCGCGCCGCGCTGGAACACAATCTGCTCTATGCGGGGGCGCAGAGGCTGTATTATTCCGGTCCGATGTTTCGCCATGAGCGTCCGCAAAAAGGCCGGTACCGGCAGTTCAATCAGGTAGGTGTCGAAGCGCTCGGATACGCCGGCCCGGACATCGATGCCGAGCTCATTGTCATGTGTGCGGAATTATGGAAGAAACTGGGCATCTTCGACGTGCGGCTGGAAATCGGCACGCTCGGCAGCGCCGAATCACGAGCATTGCATCGTACCCGATTGATCACATACCTGGAACAGCATCTGGGCAAGCTCGATGACGATGCCAGCCGGCGGCTGCACAGTAACCCTTTACGAATACTCGACAGCAAAAACGCTGAAATGAGGGAGATCATCGACGGCGCTCCGCGATTACTGGATGACCTGGATGAGGATTCACTGGCGCATTTCGAGGGATTGCAGCGGATCCTGCACGATCAGGGAGTAGACTTCGAGATCAATCCGAGACTCGTGAGAGGGCTTGATTACTATAATCGCACCGTATTCGAATGGGTCACGGGCAAGCTCGGCGCCCAAGGCACGGTGTGCGCGGGTGGCCGGTACGACGGACTGGTGGAACAGATTGGCGGCAAATCGTCGCCTGCCTGCGGTTTTGCCATGGGAGTCGAGCGCGTGCTGGCGCTGATGGTGGAATGCCGCGGCGACATACCGCCTTCGATGCCTGATGCATATGTTATCCATCAGGGCGAGCTTGCGGATGGATTTGCATGGAAGGCGGTCCGGCATTTACGGGACAGGGGGCTGAGAGCAATTCTGCATTGCGGAGGCGGCGGCTTCAAGGCTCAAATGAAAAAAGCCGATACCAGCGGCGCGCGCTTCGCCGTCATTATCGGTGATGATGAAGCGCAAGCCGGCGAGATCAGCATCAAGCCTTTGCGTGACGCGGCTGTACAAGTCAGGGTAGGGTTGGCGGAAGCGGTGGATTTGCTCAAGAGAGCTTAACTGCAATTTTTTAGGAAGTGAAATGGCCGTATACGATCTGGAAGAGCAGGAAAAAATAGATACGCTGAAATCCTGGTGGAAAACCTACGGCACGCTGGTGACCGTAGTGATTGCGGTTTTCGCCGCGGGTGTAGCCGGCTTTCAGGCATGGAATTATTACCAGAAACAGAAGGCCGAGCAGGCGGCCGAGCTGTATGATTCGGTGCTGCAAGTCCAGGCGAGCGGAGACCCCAAGAAGATTGGCGACGCCGCCCGCCTGCTTATGGAGGGTTTTCCCTCCAGCGGCTATGCATCGCGCGCGGCACTCATCTCGGCACGTGCAAGTTTTGAAGGCGGCGACCTGCAAACGGCCAAAAGCCGCCTGCAATGGACCCTGGATAACAGCAAGGAAGATGAATTGAAAGACCTCGTGCGGCTGCGGCTGGCGAGTATTTTGCTGGATGAAAAAAAATACGGCGAGGCGCTTGGCCTCCTGGAAACCAAACATGGCGAATCTTTTGACGGTCTCTATGCCGATCTCAAGGGCGATATCCTCAGTACAACGGGCAAGATTGCCGAGGCCCGCGCTGCATACCAGACCGCGCTCGCCAAGATGGGTGTAAAAGGCACTTATTACAGTATCGTACAGATGAAGCTCGATGGTCTCGGAACTCCTGGCTAGGCCACTGGCTTGCCAGTTCGGTTGACGGCCGCGTTGCTTCCAAAGTCCCTGGTCAGAGTGTTTTCGAAGGTTATCCATCTCGTTCGCCGGCATCTTCTGCTGCTTGCTTCATCGTTCGCGCTTTCAGGATGTGCGGGAACGGTGGAAATGGTGCGTGAACTGGCTCGCGATCTGTCCGATATCGACGTTGCCAGCGTTGGCGAGCTGGTGGGTTGGCAGACTGTCGAACTGAGCCCGGAACAGATGGGCCAATTGGCGGCTATCCCCGGAGCTCGCC
>DASVYI010000312.1:0-4418 GCA_036392275.1 Nitrosospira sp.
CCTGAATCCAAGGTATATTGGGCAAACGACAGAGGGCCCGCCGTAGGCCTGGCGCCACTGAACGCCACTGCCAATCAGGCTGGCTTCGTGTCAGGATAGTACTATTTCTGAAAGCCGAAATTATCCCTCGCGGGACACGAAAATTTAACCCGGCATAGGGATGCCGGGTCTTGGACGCCGGATCTGAATCGGACCGGCGTCCATGGTCTATGATCTAATCAAAATTGCTCCGGGTTATCAGAGCAGCCGGGAACAAGTCCCGAGCAGCTCGTCAAAGAGAAAAAGCGTTTGTAATACGCCGGTGCTGACACCCAGACCAGAGTATGTCCGAATCCGTATAAGTGATCAGGAAATCGGTACGAGTCATGAAAGCATGATTCGTCCGAGCCGAGCATGGAGTATGCGATCGACCACTATCCTTGCACTTGTTGTGCTCATTACCCTCCCTGTTCCGTCTCCGCCGGCAAGCCCGCCGAGGTCGTCCGCACTCTGGTTGTCCAGGTTGTTGATGGAGATTCGCTTACCGTGGCAATCGAGGGAGAAATGATAAGGGTACGCCTCGCCGAAATTGATGCGCCAGAAGGCAGACAGGCGTTCGCAACCCGTTCCAAACAGTCCCTCTCCAGGTTATGCCTATGGGTTGACGCAGAACTGTCTTCGATAAGCAAAGATCAATATGGGCGTGTATTGGCCAGAGTGAAGTGCGAGGGAATTGATGCAAATGCCGAACAGGTAAGGCGCGGCATGGCCTGGGTATACGACGAATACGCCAGGGATCCGGCGCTTTTCAAACTTCAGCAGGAAGCCCGCTCCGCCAAACGGGGATTGTGGTCGGATAAGTCGCCCACACCTCCCTGGATATGGCATGACGGGTAGCTGAACAGTTCTTCCCCGCGGTGGTCAAATAACAATCAAACAAAAAAAGAGACCATCATGAAACTCATCATCTTCACTCTTTTCACTTTCCTGATATCCGTTTCCGCTCAAGCCCAGCCTCCCCATCTCGTCGATCGCCAGACCGGCAAATACCTGGGTAACCTCAGTGCGAACCAGTACGATCCCAACTCAGTCAACAACCCGTACGGACGCTATGGCAGCAAGTATTCTGCGGACAGCATCAATAACTCCAATGGGCAGTATGGCAGCCACTACAGCAATGACAGCCCGCACAATCCATACGCGACAAATCCACCCGCGATTTATGGAAATGACAGACACCAATTCTGACAAGCACAACAAAGGCATCTCCCGTTTTGATGCCCACCCGACATCGCACCTAACATGAGGAACAAACACCTGACATCAGCAAACTGACATCAGGTCATGACATCAGGGTCAAGTCTTGTCCTTTGCCAACGTTGCTGCTTCACAATTCGACAGGAAAAAGCGTAAAAATGGCGAAAACGCTTCGCCAAACTTCTATTCAGTGATTCTGTAAGCGATTGATTTTATGGAGGCGGGGGTCGGAATCGAACCGGCGTCCACGGCTTTGCAGGCCGCTGCATAACCACTCTGCCACCCCGCCTATTACTGCACGACCCGGATGGGCCGCGTTGCACCGTTGCAGTGCGAGCGCAAGAAATTAAAAAGGGAAAACGGATTTCAGCATAAGGCATGCTATGGCAACTGTCTGCCCGATGCGAATGGATCCATTTTCCCGGCAACTGGAGCGGGAAACGAGGCTCGAACTCGCGACCCCAACCTTGGCAAGGTTGTGCTCTACCACTGAGCTATTCCCGCAAAAAAACAATCTGGCATTATAAGGATGCCACTGTCTTTGTCAAGAAAGGCAGGCGAGAGAGCACAGGCCAAGCTGGCTTTATCCATGCTTCACTGCCTGGGGGATTGCCGCCTTGAGATAATATGCCATTGACCATAGCGTGAGGATGGCGGCCAGATAGATCAGCCACGTTCCCACCTCCTGCGGATTGAATTTCTCCCCAATCTTATCGTGATATAACAAAAGGGGAATAGCCACCATCTGCGACGTCGTTTTTAATTTACCCAGAAAGGAGACTGCCAGATTCTTGCCTTTGCCGATCTGCGCCATCCATTCCCTAAGCGCCGAAATGGCAATTTCGCGGCCAATTATGATGAATGCAATCAAGGCGTCCAGCCTGCTCAAATAAACCAGCACGATCAACGCCGCCGCGACCATCAATTTATCCGCCACCGGATCGAGAAACGCACCAAAAGCCGAAGTCTGGCGAAGCACCCTTGCGAGATAACCATCCAGCCAATCAGTGATCGCAGCACCCGTGAAGACAATCGTGGCGATCAGATTCTGGTCGGATTGCGACAGCCAGGTGGATGGAAAATAGAAGATACCTACAAATAACGGGATGGCAAGTATGCGCATCCAGGTAAGTACGTTAGGGAGATTAAAAGGCATGAAGACTCAAAATTATGCCGGTGGAAATGACCATGCCGGAGAATCCCGGATGGATCGCGCCTAACCTTACCGTGCCCGGCTTTTTCCTGGCTAGCTGCGGCATCTTGCTGCTCTCAAGAATATTCCCTCTAATTACCACTCTGTGTACATCGACAATTTTATTTCTGCAGTGCCTCCTTATCTGTCAGGTGGCGTGAATCTGCCTGTAATTCGCTTCCGCGAAGGTGGACGAAGTGTGACGCGAGAAAATACCGGCGGCTGGAATTCAGTGCAAGTTCCGGTAAATTCTTTCCGCCAACGCGCGGCTGATACCATCGACTTGCTGCAATTCTTCAACACTTGCCTTCAACACGCCTTTCAGGCCACCGAATCTTGCCAGAAGTCCTTGGCGGCGCTTGCTACCGATGCCCTCGATCTGCTCCAGGCTTGAACCAGTCCGGGATTTGCCGAGCTTGGCGCGATGGCCAAAAATCGCAAACCGGTGAGCCTCATCGCGAATTTGCTGGATGAGATGCAGCCCGGGGTGATCCTTTGCCAATTGTAACGGCTTTTCCACCCCCGGGAAAATCAATTGTTCCAGGCCGGGCTTGCGCTCTTCTCCCTTTGCCACCCCCAACAGATTCGCATCGTTGAACCCAAGCTCAACCAGAACCTCTCTGGCGGCGCTTACCTGCCCCCTGCCGCCATCGATCAGAATCAGATCCGGGAGCGGACCCTCGGCTTCGGCAATTTTCCGGTAGCGCCGTGACAAGACATCGCGCATGGCCGCATAGTCGTCTCCCGGCACGATGCCATTAATGTTATAACGGCGATATTCGCTGCTGCGCATCGAAAAGTTGTCGTACACGACGCAGGAGGCAACGGTTGCCTCGCCCAGCGTGTGGCTGACATCGAAGCATTCAATGCGGCCAAGCCCGGGAATATCCAGCGCCTGCTGCAGAGCCTGAAGCCGTTCCTCCTGGCTTGCTTGTCTGCTCAGCATTTGCTCCAGGGCCAGCCGCGCATTCTCTGTTGCCATATTCAGCCAGACGCGGCGATTACCGGTTGGATTGGCATTGATAACGATCTTCCGGCTGGATTGCGCGCTAAGCAAATTTTGCAGGATTTCGCGGCGAATTTTTTCCCCGACAATGATAAGACTTGGTGCGCTTCGATTGAGGTAATGTTGCGCCAGAAAAGCCTCCACAACCGCCGGCGAATCGTATCCTTCCGCATTTTGTGGGAAGAAACTTTTATCTCCCAGATGGCGCCCTCCCCTCACCATGGCAAGATTTACGCAGATTCTTCCGCCACCGTTGCTACCGGCAACACAGGCGACCACATCGGCGTCCAGCGCGCTGCCACTGTCGACAAACTGCTTTTCGCGAATCTTCCTCAGTGACTGGATCTGATCGCGGAACACCGCCGCCTGCTCATAATTATGAGCATCGGCCGCCTCTTTCATTTTCCTGGTAATGCTTTGCAGTACCTCTGTCTGCTTGCCTTGCAGGAAAAGCTCGGCATCCTTCGCATCTTCCCGATACGCTTGCTCACCGATGAGATCGACGCAAGGCCCGCTGCACCGCTGGATCTGATAGAGCAGGCAAGGCCGTGTGCGGTTGCTGAACACGGTATCTTCACAGGTGCGCAGCCGGAATACTTTCTGTAGAAGCTGTATGCTTTCCCTCACCATTCCCGCGTTCGGGAACGGGCCGAAGTAATGATGTTTCTTGTCCAGTGGACCGCGGTAGAAGCCAAGCCGGGGAAAACGGTGTCCGCTCAGGATAACGTAAGGATAAGATTTATCATCCCTAAACAGTATGTTATATCGTGGAGCTAAAGATTTTATTAAGTTGTTTTCCAGCAGCAGTGCCTCGGCTTCAGAACGCGTGACGGTAGTTTCGATTCCCATGATTTGGGAAACCATGAGATGAGTGCGCGGGCCTAGCCCGGTCTGCTGAAAATAAGAGGAAACACGTTTCCGGAGATCGATCGCTTTACCAACATAGATCACCTCCCCCGCCGCATTCAGCATGCGATACACGCC
>DASVYI010000313.1:0-3080 GCA_036392275.1 Nitrosospira sp.
GGATGATCCTTAGCTTTTCCTCCGAGGCACAGCAAGACTTCGTTGACATCCTGCACTACAGGGCGAGCGGTGGGGGCATGAACATCACGCGGCATATCGATTGAGGCCGCCGTTAAGTACGAGGTGCCGGCAAATGGGAAGTGGAAACATTGCCGGGAAATGGCCTGGGTAGACCTAGCGAGGAAGGTCTTTCCCCGATGTTATTTCAATCAACAGTTACCCTGGTGTTACCCGTCAATAATGATCTAGTCCAACATTTAAGTTAACATCTTGTATTTATTGGTGCTGTTGAGAGGAGTCGAACCTCCGACCTACTGATTACGAATCAGTTGCTCTACCAACTGAGCTACAACAGCCCGATAAAACCACAATGCGAATTATAGAGCTTTGCGGATAGGGCGGCAAACGGGGAGTCCAAAATGCTGAAATTCGGTATGTTGAGAAGTCTGACCCTCTCGGCTCATGTAATCCATATATCCCTTCAATCGCTACCAACGCATACCCAATCGACAAATCCGGCTAAGCGACAGCGTTAATCCTTATTTTTTGCAGAAATAGAGTTCCAATAATTCCGTGGCCCTCCAAGCGAGGGGTTTTACCGACTATTTTCCTTCATTTTCGGTGAACATGCGTGAATACTGGACATTCACTTGGGATTGCGTCACACTTGCGTCCCATGAAAAATACGACGGACACCGTAAAAAGTATTCTGGTTCTCCATGGACCCAACCTGAATCTGCTGGGTATACGAGAGCCCGATGTCTACGGAAATGTGACGTTAGAAGAAATTAACCGAAATTTAACGAACTTGGCTGTTGCGGCTGGTGTAGAATTAATAGCTTTCCAAAGTAATGCCGAGGCAGAGTTGATAGATCGGATTCAACGGGCGTTTCATGAGGGAGTGGATTTCATTATCATCAATCCGGCAGCCTATACTCATACAAGCATCGCTTTGCGTGATGCCCTTGCCGGTGTTGGACTGCCCTTCATTGAAGTTCATCTCTCCAACATTTTTGCGCGGGAATCTTTCCGGAGGAAATCGTATTTTTCCGATCTGGCGCAAGGCGTGATTAGCGGTTTGGGAGCTAAAGGCTATGAGTTGGCGTTGCGGTATGCCCTGACGACCCGGTAATTCCTCAATTGTTATTCGATACGAGGGGGGCTCTGCCCCGGGGAGGTATTATGGATCTGAGAAAGCTAAAAAAATTAATCGATCTGGTTGAGGAATCGGGCATCGCCGAACTGGAAATTACCGAAGGCGAAGAAAAGGTCCGCATCAGCAAGTCGGCATCGTCGGCGCAGAGCCAGATTGTTACGACAGGAACGCCTGCGCCGCAGTCGGGGGCGCAGGCCGCCAACTCCGTCGCAGCACCTGCCGCGACCCCGGCGCCGGTGGAAAAATTGCCGGAAGGCCACGTGGTAAAGTCGCCGATGGTCGGCACCTTCTACCGCAGCTCCGCTCCGGGCGCAAACCCGTTCGTGGAAGTTGGGCAGACGGTGAAGGAAGGCGACACGCTGTGCATCATTGAGGCGATGAAACTGCTGAACGAAATCGAGTCGGACAAGAGCGGGGTAATCAAAGCGGTTCTGGTGGAAAATGGCCAGCCAGTCGAGTACGGCGAGCCGTTGTTCGTGATCGAGTAATTCCGGCGCCTGTGCCGTGGCCAGAACTCAACAAGTATAGTCAACAGGTGTCGTCAACGGTTTCACGTCAATAAAATACTCCCGGTAACATGTTCGAAAAAATTCTAATAGCCAATCGCGGCGAGATCGCGCTGCGCATACAGCGCGCATGCCGCGAGATGGGCATCAAGACAGTAGCGGTGCATTCCGAAGCGGATGCCGAGGCAAAATACGTAAAACTGGCCGATGAGTCCGTATGTATCGGCCCAGCTCCCTCCGCACAAAGCTATCTCAATATTCCCGCCATTATCAGTGCGGCGGAAGTGACCGATGCGGAAGCCATTCATCCGGGTTACGGATTCCTCTCGGAAAATGCCGACTTTGCCGAACGCGTGGAAAAAAGCGGCTTTGTCTTCATTGGGCCTCGTCCCGAGACGATTCGTTTGATGGGCGACAAGGTCAGCGCCAAGAATGCCATGAAAAAAGCCGGCGTACCCTGTGTTCCGGGCTCCAATGGATCGTTGCCCGAAAGCCTGGAAGAAGTCAGGGCGATCATGCGCGCCATTGGCTACCCAGTCATCATCAAAGCGGCGGCAGGCGGCGGCGGACGCGGCATGCGGGTGGTGCACACCGAAGCCGCGTTATCGAATGCGCTGGTTCTCACACGCAATGAAGCTCAGGCCGCATTCGGCAACCCTACGGTTTATGCCGAGAAATATCTGGAAAATCCGCGTCACATCGAGTTCCAGGTTCTGGCCGACGAGCACCGGAATGCCATCTATGTCGGCGAACGGGAATGCTCGATGCAGCGCCGCCACCAGAAAATTCTCGAAGAGGCACCCGCTATGGGCATCCCGCCTCGCCTGCGAGACAAGATGGGTACACGCTGCGCCGATGCATGCCGGCGCATCGGATACCGGGGCGTGGGAACATTCGAGTTTCTGTTTGAGAAAAACGAGTTCTTTTTCATCGAGATGAACACGCGTCTCCAGGTGGAACATCCCGTTACCGAGGCGATCAGCGGAATTGATCTGGTGCAGGCGCAGATTCGCGTTGCGGCAGGCGAAAAATTGACCACTCGCCAGCGAGACGTGGTGCTGAGAGGACATGCCATCGAATGCCGCATCAATGCCGAAGACCCCTACAAGCTCACGCCATCGGCCGGCCGCATTACGCAGTATCATACGCCGGGCGGCCCCGGCATTCGCGTGGACTCCCATGTCTATAACAACTATCTCGTGCCGCCCTATTACGATTCGCTGATCGGCAAAGTCATTGCCTATGGCGATAACCGGAACCAGGCGATTGCCAGGATGCGCGTTGCGCTGTCGGAAATGGTTGTCGGCGGTATCAAGACCAACATTCCGCTTCACCTCGATCTATTGTCCGATGCCGCGTTTCTCAACGGTCCTACCGGGATTCATTTCCTGGAGCAAAAGCTCGCCAATTATAATAAG
>DASVYI010000314.1:0-7173 GCA_036392275.1 Nitrosospira sp.
AGATGCTCCAGGGCAAGCCACTGCAAAATCGTGCCTACGGAAAAATTCATGTAGCCGGGGTCGTATCCGAGAAACGCGTAGACCACAACGCCATTGGTGATGGGACAGTAAAGATAAGAAACGGGCTGATTCTTATGAAAAAGAATGAACCCGCGTACCCGCCCCTGCCGGGCAAGCTGTTCCATTTCCAGAAAAAACGTCTCGGAATCGGGCAGACCCGCATCAAGCAGTTTTTCCTGATAAGTCGTTTCGGAAACAGCGCGGGCCAGCCGAAAAAATTCCGGCATCTCAGCGGCTTCCCGGTACACCTTCCATTCAATCTCACCGCCACAATAATCCGCATATTTCCTGACCTTGCGATTGAGCGTCGAGCGCGTCTTGGATGAGAATTTGGCCTTATATTCCGCAAACGACATGCGCATGTCGATGTAGTACCGCGGATAACGCGACGATACATAGCAAAGGTAGCCGTTCCGCTTTTCGAGATCGGGCTGTTCGCCCTTGACGCGAAGCGACCGTATCAAAAACCCCTGGCTATCCGCTCGAAGCGCATCGGCTGGCGGTATCAGTTCCGAGACGGGTGGGTCCTCGTTATCGAGTCCCACCTCGCGTACCTGCAGCCAGAGACTGGGGGTAAACAGCGTAGTATCCGCCAGCTGAAGCTTTATGGGCACGTTCTGATATTGCCAGATATGGCTCAATTAAACCCTCGCCGTATACCCTGTTCCAGCATTCTCAGCCCGGTTTTCCAGACCGGAGAAACCAGGGGCGCCGGCTGTGGGCATGCAAGGCTGGGGATCAATCCATCAAATCCCCTCACCCGGAAGCAATCACGATGACGATCAAGAAAAGAGCATAATTTGCGAAAGCGGCTCACCACGATATCATCGGGCCGGGTCATGCTGCCGTTCAGCAACTCGAAATTATGAGAAAGGATGACAAATGCTTTACGTCCGGATCTCAGCGCCTGCCAGAGCAAGCCTTCCATTTCCCGGTAGGAACAGGCGGTCAACTGTACATGGCGCAACGAGCGGGCACTCCCATGGAAGACTGTCATGGGGTACTCATAGACACCTTCGCACTCGGCAGGCTCTACAAGCGTGACCCCGGGAGAAACTCCGCTATCCAGTCCAAACATGCTTGCGTTGTAGCTGCTATCGAAAGCGATACGGTTCCTGGCAAGTGCTCGCAGGGTGTCCCTGTTGAAACCGAAGCTCCCGGCGCGAAATGCTTTTACGCATTGACCCCCTGCTCCCTCGATCAGCCTTGCTCCAGCCTGAATCAGGGTCGTTTGCTCTTCCAGGGAAAAGTAGCGCAAGAATTGCTTTTTATCCGTGACGCCATCGAGCAAGGGCTGCCGGGCCTCATCCACCCATTCGGTATGCAGGTGAAGCTGTATTTCATGCCCATGCTCGTGAACGAGACCCACGATTTCTGCCAATGGGTCCGGGCCAAACCGGGTCGAGAAAAGCGGTTCGACAAAAAATACTCCTGTTAACCCATGCTCCCGCAATTGATGAAGTTGATACGGTAAACCATAGTTGCCCCGTGATGTAGGGCCATAGATGTAGCGCCGGAATGCGCCCGGAAACCTGGCATCGATGTCATCCCATCCGCCACACCAGACCTCTACGTCAACGGTAAAAAATACGTCCAGCATCTTGTCGAACCTTCAAAACCGATATTTAGCCAGACGTGGGGAGCGGCAGCTGACACCGCGGTGAATGATCAGATCGCGTTCCCGCATAAAAAGACACATAAAGGGACATAAAGGGTACATGAGGCCGGCCGTTCTTCCGTTCCGCCAACCCGGTACAGCCTAATGACATGGCTGGGCATGCGTCATGCCACCTTGCGATCTTCCTTGGGCGAGCGCACCTGCTCCACGTTGAGAACGTTGCGCAGAAACGATTCGAACATCAGTAGTGTCCAGAGCGAAGCACTGTGATCGCGCCGCCCCGACTGGTGCTGATCGAGCATCTCCCGTATAAAGGTCCTGTTGAACAATCCGGTATCGGCCAGAACCGGACCCATTAACGCGTCGCTCAATCTCTCGCGCAACGGGCCGCGAAACCAGCTTGCCAGCGGAACAGCAAAACCCATCTTGTCGCGGTAGAGGATATCGTTGGGAAGATATGGCTCCAGTGCCTTCTTGAACACATACTTGCCTTCGTGCCCATGGAGCTTGAAGGACGCCGGCAGGCCCGATATCCATTCGACCAGTTCATGATCCAGCAGAGGCACACGCACCTCCAAAGCGTGAGCCATGCTCGCGCGATCGACCTTGGTCAGGATATCGCCTACGAGGTAGGTTTTCATGTCCAGGTACTGCACGCGCGACAGCGAGTCCTGTACGGGGCATTTTTCGGCATGCGTGCGCAATACCTCGACTGCTTGATAACCCTGGAGGCTGCGATTGAACGCCGGGCTGAACAGGTTTCGGCGCATTTTGTCCTTGACGATGGATACGCCATGAAAATAACCTTCCACCGAATCCCGGGCCAGTGCCTCGAAAGTCGATTTTGCCCGTAGAAACTTGGGTGCCCAGTCGGCCTTCGGATACAGATTGCCCAGGAACCCGAACATGGGGCGGCGCAACCCGAAAGGCAGCATCGACCTCATTCGTTCTTCGTAGAGATGCCAGCGGTAGCGGCGGTATCCCGCAAGATTCTCGTCGCCGCCATCACCGGACAATGCAACGGTCACGCGTTTTCTTGCCAGCTCACAAACTCGATAGGTCGGCATGGCCGAACTGTCGGCGAAGGGCTCGTCGTAAATCGACGCCAGCTTGTCTATCAGATCGAAATCATCATGGTTCACCTGCTCTACATCATGATGAGTGCGGTAGCGGTCGGCCACGTCTTGCGCGTACCGCGATTCGTTGAAGGCGGGGTCGCCGAAAGAGATGGAGCAGGTATTGACCGGCTCCTCCATGAGATTGGCCATCATCGCGACCACCGCGCTGGAATCCACGCCACCCGACAGGAATGCCCCAAGGGGTACCTCGGTCATGAGATGGATCTTAACCGATTCGCGCAGCCGTACGATCAGCTCTTCCTGCGCCTCCGGCATACTCATGGGGCCGTGCGCAACAAATGGTATATCCCAGTATTGGCGCAGCCGCGGCATGCTTTGCCCATGGGAAAGTTTCAGCGTGTGCGCCGGAGGCATTTTCAGCGCCTGCCGGAATATCGTTTTCGGCTCAGGTACATAACCGTAAGCAAAATAATCTTCGATCGCATACGGGTCGAGCTCGCGTTGAAAATCCGGGTGAGCAAGCACAGCCTTGAGCTCGGACGCGAAAACAAACGTGCCGTCGTCAAGCAGACTGTAGTAAAGGGGTTTGATGCCAAGCCGGTCGCGGGCAAGAAACAGAATTTCCCGGTTACGATCCCATAAGCCAAAGGCAAACATCCCTCTGAAGCGATTCACGCAATCTTCGCCCCATTCCTCCCACGCATGGACGATGACTTCGGTATCGCAATGGGTACGGAAAGTGTGGCCCCGGGCGGCAAGCTCCCTGGCAAGATCCTCGAAATTATAGATCTCTCCGTTGAAGATCACGACGATGCTGCCATCCTCATTGAAGAGCGGTTGCTGGCCGCTGGAAACATCCATGATCGAAAGGCGGCGATGACCGAAACCGACGCCCGGCTCGATATATAACTCACCTTCATCGGGTCCGCGATGTGCCTGAATCTGATTCATGCGTCCCAGCAACCGGCGGTCAAATTCCCTTTTGCCCCGGGTGTCAAATAGACCAACGATTCCACACATGCCTGCTTCCCTCGTATCTCAATTTTTTCCTGCTCAACCTTGTCTTCCCAGAACCTGGTCATAGACCCGGAGATAACCTTCTGTCATGGCCTTCATGCTGAAGCTTGCCTGAATCCGTTCTCGTGCCGCCGCTCCGTGGCGGGTGATCAGCTCCGGATGTCTATAATAGCCCAATATCGCCGACATCAAGGCTGCTGGCGCGTCCGGCGGAACCAACGCTCCGGTAACGCTTTCTTTGACGAGCTCCACATTGCCGCCAACCCTGGTCGCTATGACCGGCAAACCCGTGGACATGGCTTCAAGAATGGTATTTGAAATCCCTTCGCCCAGGGAAGGCAGCACAAACAAGTCCATGGTCCTCATCAGATCCGGAATGTCTGCGCGCTCACCGGGGAACCACCCCAGGGCTTCTGCTCCGGCCTCACGCAACATCTCGATGCATTTCGCACGCGCATTTCCGTCGCCGATTATCAAGAGCCGCAACCGCTGACGAGCTGAAGGTTCTTCCTTCAACAACATCAGAAAGGCCTGAACCAGACAGGGAAAATTCTTTACGTCCGCCATTCTTCCAACGCTTCCGACTACAAAGGCATTTTTGGAGAAAAATCCTTCCGGCGGAACTCCGGTGCGCCCGGCTGCGAACTCATTGGCATCGCGTGGGAAAAAACGCTGGCTGTCTACGCCGTTGTAGATCTGATTGACCTGCAACGGTGCCGCGCCAACAGTATCCACAAGCCAATTTTCCAGATCCTTGCTAACGGCAATGAATTGGGTCACCAGTGGACGGATTGCCCTGCGCAGCAGGTTGTACTTGCGGTTTTTTCCGTGCAGGTCAAACATGTCTCGACCGTGTTCTCCGTGCACACGCGCCCGCGTGCCCGCAACAGCGGCGATGAGCTGTCCCTCCATCGCAGCCAGACTGCGTGTATGCACGATGTCCGGCTTCAATCGCCTGAATGTCTTGAACAGATCGAGATAAAGATTGAAGTCATTACCCTCGCGCTTGTTCAACGCCACGATCTCTACATCGTCCCTCACAATTCGCCTGCGAAAATCCGAATACCCCTTGAGACAAACGATGGCGTGGCGATAACGATCGGGCGGAATATGATTGATCAGATTGATGAGTCCATTTTCCAGGCCGCCGACGCCCAAATGATAAATTACGTGAACAATAAGTGGAGGTGGTTCCATGCGTTGTGCGCGTGTTGTGCGAACCCTCGTCTGCTAGCGATGGTGTGCATTCCGAAGAGAAGTTTCTATGGTTGGCATCATGTCTGTGAGAAAGCTTTCCAGCACTGGAGCTGCTTCATCGGGTATTTCACTGTAGGGGGCAGCAATAATGATCTCGGCGCCATCATCACCCCTGCGCAAGAGTTTGTTCCTGGCAAGCATGAATTTTGCCACATAAGGGCTGGCCGTTATCTCCTCGCCAAGCCAATACCATCTCCATACCAGTAGCTTGGTTGAGTAAGATTGCACGAGATTCTCATTGACGGTTGCCGGTCCGGAGCCAAACGTCGCCGTGCGCGTCCCGTGCTTGACGTTCCGCCAATGTAACCCCCTTTCCGGTTCGTTTGACGGCTCATTTTCCGGCGTGAGCACATTTTCCGAATTGACCAGCTCCTTTCCCTGCTGTTGATTTCGATAATACGCAATGTGAAGACTCACTGCCTCCCCCGGCTGTCTGCTATCTTTATAGCTTTGCACGAGCTGAGCAGCGGCGCCGACGTATTTAGGCGTCCAATCAGAGACTTCGCCTGCGCTGACTTCCCACTTCCCGGGTAGGCCGCCTATCCTGAGCTCGGGTGTTGCACCGGCCGGTGAATGCATATTTTCCAAATAAACGGCGTACGCTGGCCAGATAAACGCGACCGCAAGGACCGCGGTGGCGGCGTAGATCACGCTTTTGAGTGGAGCGCCGGCTGGCACAAAACCCGATTCGGGGTAAAGTCCGGCCCTGGATCCGGCATGCTGTGACTCATCTTCTCGCCAGAAGGATCCTATCCAGAATAATAAAAGCATCACCACGCCAAAAAAAACCCAACCGTAGATCAGATGATCAATTCCCACGGCAAGGCGCATGTCGCTTAAATGGCCCGTCATCACGATCAAGTAAGCGCGGACGCCGTTGGCAATAATGGGCACAATCACGGACAGCGCAATGAAGAGCAGGCGGCGCGCCAGGCTGCGGTAAGTCAAATAGGCATAAAGCGTTCCCAATGTAAAGGAAGCAATCAGATAGCGCAGCCCGCTGCAGGCTTCAACGACGGACCAGTTTCCGCTCGGGATGGCAAAGAAGCTGCCTTCGCGATAAACCGGAATACCCGTCAATTGCAACGCCGACACCGTAAAGTCGGCTGTAAAGTCTATCAGGGGAGGAATGAGCGCCTCCCCGAAGGGTACTGCCAGCAGGAGATAGGCTAAGGGAAAAGCCAGCGCCCATACCATGCGGCTTCCCAGAATTGCCCAAACCGCAGCAGGAATCATTGCCATCAGAAAAATCTGCTCAAATACCTGGACGCTGGCAAGTACTGACAGCAACCAGCTAAAACCGATGGCGCCAAGCACCACCAGCGCGAACGGGCTGGGCTGGAGATCGAGGGTGCCGAGATGCCTGCGTTGGGTCCATATCAGGTAGGCACTGAAGGGAAAAATCAGAAAGCCATGAGCAAATGTATCGGATCGCGCCCAGATGGATATCATGGACCATGTCGTTTCGTGGTAGCCGGCCAGGATGATCGCGATCGTCGCAAGCGTGACCGTCACTGCTATTTTGAAACTCTGTTGATCCAGCACTATCGTGGGGTCATGCGACACTTTCTGCGGCGTTTGAATATCCATGCCGCATCATCTCCCACGAACATGGAATAATTTTGCAGGTTGCCGGATTTCTTCATGAGGGTATATCGCCCGTGTCCGGGCAAGAAGCGTGTCGATGCGTCCCAGGCTTTTTTCCCAACTGTAGCACTCAAGCACGCGATTTCTTGCCGCCCGGCCGATGCCGGGATCCCATCCGTTTCCCAGTAATTCGAGAATCCGGCCGATAAAATCGCTCTCATCGCCGGCAACGACCAGTTCCTGGCCGGGATGGGCGTCGATACCTGCCATTGCCTGAGGAGAGATCACTGTAATTTTTTCCATCGCCATGGCTTCCAGGACCTTGTTTTGTATACCGCGGGCGATACGCAGCGGCGCCACGGCCAACGATGCATGGGCGAGAAAAGGCCGGACATCCGGTACTGATCCGGTTACCGTTATGCCGGGAAGACTGGCTAAAGCGACGACCGCTGCCGTGGGCCGTGCTCCGACGATATAAAACTCGACCTCGGGCAGCCGCGCGCGAATCCCGGGGAAAACCCTGCGCGCAAACCATTCCACGGCATCGACATTGGC
>DASVYI010000315.1:0-1830 GCA_036392275.1 Nitrosospira sp.
TTCCATGGCGCGTTAATTTAAGCCTTTGTCTTATAACGGAAAAACCCTCCTGGTTTCCTTGACTTTGCTTTTTTTTTTAACTAAAGTGGGAAAAGGTGGGTAAAAGTGGGGGAATTAAACGTATTCCTCGGCGCCAAAAAAAAGGAAAATGATGTTTCGGGGTGGTACATCCGTAAGCCTGGACAACAAGGGTAGACTCGCGGTGCCAGCAAAATACCGGGACGGTCTGGTATCCCTGTGCGCGGGCCGTCTGGTCATTACGGCCGATCCTTCCAAGTGTTTACTGGTTTACCCCCAGCCCGTATGGGAGCCGATCGAGCAAAAGCTCAACAGCCTGTCCAGTTTCAATCCGCAAACCCGGAGTCTGCAGCGCCTTCTCATCGGGAATGCCTGCGATGTGGAAATGGATGGCGCAGGCCGCATTCTGGTACCGCCGCCTTTGCGCCAGTTTGCCGGTTTGAACAAGGACGTGGTGTTGGTGGGGCAAGGGGCGAAATTCGAATTGTGGGATGATGAAAAGTGGAATCTCCAGATGGAAAATGCACTGGCTTTCAAAGACGGAATTCCACCTGAACTCGATGGTTTTTCATTGTGAATGATGGGGCTGGGCTCCGATGGGCACATCACGGTTTTACTCGAGGAAGCGGTGGATGCGCTGGGAGTCAAGCCCGGCGGGACATACGTGGACGGCACGTTCGGCCGTGGGGGGCACAGCAGGCTGATATTGGAGCGGCTCGGTGACACGGGCAGGCTGATTGCCCTGGACAGGGACCCGGCCGCGCTCGCTGCGGCGCATACGATCAAAGACCGGCGATTCAGCGTGACGCATGGCAGTTTTTCAGAAATACAGGAGGTTTTGCGGCAATTCAATGTAAAACGGGTCGACGGGATATTACTGGATTTGGGGGTATCGTCGCCACAACTCGAAGAGGCATCGCGCGGCTTCAGCTTTCGCCTCGATGGTCCGCTCGACATGCGCATGGATGTGAGCCAGGGCCTTACGGCCGCGGAATGGCTGGCATCCGCTTCAGAAGAACAATTGGAAGAGGTATTGAGAGACTATGGCGAAGAGCGGTTTGCTAAACAGATTGCAAGGGCGATTGTTGCGGCTCGAACACGGCAACCCATTGTCACCACACATCAGCTCGCTACGCTCGTGGCGGCGGTTGTGCGCGCGCGCGGGCGGGAAAACAAGCAGAACCCGGCGACGCGAACTTTTCAGGCCATACGGATTTATCTCAATCAGGAGCTTGAAAATTTATCGCTGGCCCTGCCGCAGTGCGTGGAAATGCTGAATCCGGGAGGTCGGCTTGCCGTTATCAGCTTTCACTCGCTGGAGGATCGAATGGTGAAGCGTTTTATGCGCGGATTGGCGAGCTCCGATGAAATGCCCCGGAAACTGCCGTTACGGGCGAAGGAAGTGCAGCTTTTGAGCCGCCGGACACTGCGCTTGGTGGGCAAAGCGCTGCGTCCCAGCGCAAACGAGGTTGCGATCAATCCGCGGGCGAGGAGCGCAGTCATGCGGGTGGCGGAACGGATTTGACAGGGCATGGACGACATGACGCATAGATAGCAAAGCATGGCCATGAGCGTTTCCCGATGACGGAGTGCTGAGGTGATCAGGATAAACATTTTGTTGATGTTGCTTCTCGTCGCCTGCGCATTGAGCATCGTATCTTCGCAGCACAAGGCACGCAGGCTTTTTGTGGAACTGGAAAAAGAGCAGGAGCTGGCAAGACAGCTGGCGGTTGAATGGGGTCAACTGCAACTTGAACAGAGTACTTGGGCAATGCATACGCGGGTTGAAAGAATCGCCGTAAACAAGTTGCA
>DASVYI010000316.1:0-2588 GCA_036392275.1 Nitrosospira sp.
CCCAACGAATAGCCAAAGTCATTGCGCCGGAGGACGGGTTTGTCATGGTTGGGATTCGACCAGGTTCCCGCCGCCTGATCGAGGGCCGCTTGTTTTGCTGAAAACCAGTCGTAGGAGGTCAGAGCGTCGTTGCGGCCAAAATAAAACACTCCTCCGTGCCACGCATTCGTCCCGCTCTTGGTAACGATGTTGACCACTGCGCCCGACGCTTGCCCATACTCTGGGCCGTACGCATTGCGCAGCATCTTGAACTCCGCAATGGAGTCGATCGATGGATAAACCAGGATCGTGCGGTTCGAACCAACGTCGTTGTTGTTGGCCCCATCAACCAAAAACAAGTTGTTGGCCATGGAGTTGCCGTTCACGGCAAAATCGACGCCGCCCTTCAATCCTTTGCCCACGGCGTCAAATGTTTGGGCAGAAGAAACTCCCGGCTGCATTTGCGTCAGCTGCACGAAGTTCCTTCCATTCAATGGAAGGTCGCGTACCTGGCCGCCTTGCACTACTTCCCCGAGCTGGGCGCTGTCAGTCTGCACCTGAATGGTGTTAGCCTCGACGGTAACCTGCTCGGTGGTGTTCCCCAATTGGAGTGTCACATTTACCAGCGCGGTGCTGGCGACGTGCAATTCCACATTGTGGACAACCGCCTCTTTGAAATTCGCCTGCTTAACGACGATCTTGTATACGCCGTTGAGCAGGTCCGGGGCGATGTATTCGCCCATATCGTTCGTGACTACGTTGCGAATCAACCCCGTAGCCACATTGGTGATCTGCACCGTGGCGCCGGGAAGTACGGCGCCAGATGGATCAGTTACAACCCCGCTTATCGTGCCGGTGATCTTTTGGGCATACACCGGGCCGAGCAGCAAGAACAGTGCGCATATTGCTATAAATAGGCAACTGCTCCATCGTTTCATGTAAGTGACTCCTTACGTGAGCAACTTATACTCACTATCAACAAGATATGAAAAGCAAAACGCAGTAATACAAAACCACTACACTTCTTAACGTCCCATTAAGCGGTAGAGCTCTGCGGGTGTCAACGTAAAAACGTTGTATATCAAGCATTTATGGTCCAAAACGGGAATGACGTCGGGGAAACTTGCGGCGTTCATACTACATCGCGGCGATATGGAAAACAGAATGCAATAAGTCTTATTACGTGTAGCAGCTATGAAATGCCGTATCTTGGTGATGAAGATTCATATATTAACAAAGTTATTGACTGAGTAGTTTTACGTGACCACGTTCACATTTATCGGTGATAAATAAACATGATGATGTGACTGACATCACAGAGATGATGGTTGCAACATAGTATTTGCCATTCTTTCAATGGCTGCGTGTCTAGTAGGTTTATACTATCGCGCCTGTAAACCAACCCCTCGCAAGCCCGCATAATTCCTGCACAATTCGTAATCACATCACACGAATCTGAAATCTGCGTCACAGCTTTTGGGTCGTGTTTGCGGCTAAGCTCAGCGCCGTCGTGAATCCACACTGGAACGGGCAATTTTCTTGTTTCGATCTGGTGGCCCGCAACGACGAACAGTTTCGGACCGTGATCCGGATCAGAGACATCGAGATCGGCGGCGGCAGTTTCGTCGTCATGGCTGGTCCCTGCGCGGTCGAGTCCGAAAGCCAGCTGATGCAAACCGCCGAAGCCGTTTCCGAGGCCGGCGCCGGCATTCTGCGAGGCGGTGCGTTCAAGCCGCGATCCTCTCCTTACTCATTTCAAGGCCTCGGTCTGGAAGGTCTGAAGATACTCGCCAAAGCCCGGGCCGCTACCGGACTCGCCATTGTCACCGAGGTGATGAGTCCCGAAGACGTGTCGCAAGTGGCCGAATACGCCGACATCATGCAGGTCGGAACTCGCAGCATGCAGAACTATGCCCTGCTGGAAGCTTTGGGACGATGTCGCCGACCAGTCTTGCTGAAGCGAGGCATGACCTCCCGCCTCGAGGAACTGCTGGAATCCGCACAGATCGTCGCGCTGAACGGAAATCCGGACATTATTCTATGCGAGCGTGGAATAAGAACTTTCGAGACCGCCACCCGGAACACTCTCGATATTGCCGCCGTGCCTGTTCTGAAAGCTGTGTCGCACCTGCCGGTGATTATTGATCCCAGCCATGCCGCCGGACTGCAATTGCTGGTTCCCGCCCTGGCCCGAGCCGCCGTCGTGGTCGATGCTGACGGACTGCTGGTCGAAGTGCACCCCTGCCCCGAGCAAGCCCTCAGTGATGGAATTCAGTCGCTGACTTTCTCACAGTTCCGCGGCATGATGCAGGACCTGCAACCATATCTGGCCCTACGTGCCAAGTCTCAGGAACCTCATCTCGAACTCGCGTATGCAGGGGGTTCGGCGTGAGGCATTTGCTGTGGTTGGCTTGCATCCTCCCCATATTCACCGCAAACCATGCCCAGACTTCCGCAAGCTCAAACGAAATGCCGGCGTTTATTTATGTGGCCGCCAAAAAGTATGAGCCTCTGGCATGGATGCATGCGAAAGATCGCTTTCCGCACGGAGCCAGATTGTTCATCCAGGACGCGAGCGGTCACCGTCCACTTATTCCGGATTTTGCAGT
>DASVYI010000317.1:0-5736 GCA_036392275.1 Nitrosospira sp.
GCAAAATCCGCCACAAAATCTGACGAGCTCCTCTCCAGAAGCACTAAGCTGGCTGCAAAAGGTTGCCGCCGCTCCCCGCAAGTATAACTACGTCGGCACATTCGTCTATTCGTCCAATGGCGATATCGAGACTTCCCGCATCACCCACCTGGTAAATGATGAAGGCGAGCATGAAAAAAGTGAGGTGCTCGATGGCTCGCCGCGGGAAATCATTCGCAATAATGATGAGATGCGATGTTATTTACCGGAAAGCAAGACCGTAGTCACAGAAAAACGCTGGCAGAGAAAGGTCTTTCCCGCACTCCTGCCCCAGCCTCTCAGCAATCTCGATGAAAACTACGTTATCCGGCTTGGCGGGCAGGAACGGGTCAGCGATTACCCGTGCCAGGTCATCGAGCTGGATCCCAGGGATGACAAACGCTACGGGCAAAAGCTGTGGGTTGACCCGGATACCGGCTTGATACTGAAAGCCGCCGTGATGGACAAGGATCGCGTCGTGGAGCAATTTGTCTTCACACAGCTGAAAATTGGCGGCAGCATAGACAAAGCATTATTGAAATCCAGGTATGCGTCAAAAGCTGCCGAGTGGCGCACGACCAATCTGGTGTCTTCCACGATGGGAAGCGGCAAGCTCGGCTGGCAGATCAAGGATCCCCCCGCCGGATTCAAAAAGATCATTGAAATGAAGCGGAATCTTTCGGGAAAATCCACACCGATCAACCATATTGCGCTGTCCGATGGTCTCGCGGCGGTATCGGTTTTCATTGAACCTGTATCCAAGCACACCTCACCGCCAGCTGAAGGACTGTATCATGGCCGCGGGGCGATCAATATTTACACGCGCACTGTTTCAGATAACATCGTGACAACGGTAGGCGAAGTGCCACCGGCCACGGTGATGCAAATCGGAAACTCGGTCGCTAGTCATAAGGTCGATTAGGAAAAGCGGCGCATACGGAGTCTCGGGGAGTCTCGGTAGGGCGTCATCGATCTGTCCGGGACGCGTCTGCTCAGCGCTTCACCATTCGACTCGATCTTATGAAGCGCGGGTATGCAACTTTATTTATCTTTCTATAAAAGGCAGAGAGTGATAGCTAAACTTGTTTTCGTGGTGCTACTGGCATTTTCTACCGGCATCTCCGCGCAATTGCCCGATTTTACGGAACTGGTGGAAAAACAGGGGCCCGCGGTGGTCAATATCAGCACCGTGCAAGCGTCGAGCAATATCGGCAGCCGGGCTCTTCCGGGAATGCCCAACATTCCCGAGGACGACCCCCTTTTTGAGTTTTTTCGCCGTTACATGCAGCCATATGGCGCTCCCAGGGATTTCGAATCGAAATCGCTCGGTTCGGGCTTTATTATCAGTTCCGACGGATACATTCTGACTAACACGCACCTGGTGGACTCTGCCGATGAAATCAACGTAAAGCTGACCGACAAGCGAGAATTCCGCGCCAAGCTGATCGGCTCGGACCGCAAAACCGACATCGCGCTCCTCAAGATAGAGGCCAGCGGTTTGCCAAAGGTGGCGCAAGGTGATCCCAGCAAATTGAAGGTCGGTGAATGGGTTGTCGCGATCGGCTCGCCGTTTGGCTTCGAAAACAGCGTAACCGCCGGTATCGTCAGCGCAAAGGGGCGTTCCCTGGCTCAGGAAAATTTCGTTCCGTTCATTCAGACGGACGTCGCCATCAATCCCGGCAATTCGGGCGGCCCGTTATTCAATCTGAAGGGTGAAGTGGTCGGCATCAACTCGCAGATCTATAGCCGTACCGGCGGCTTCATGGGTCTGTCGTTCGCCATTCCCATCGACGTAGCAATGGATATTGCGCACCAGTTGATGACCAGCGGCAAGGTGAGCCGCGGCAGGATCGGCGTACTGATTCAGGAAGTGACCAAGGAACTCGCCGAATCCTTCGGCCTATCCAAACCGGGCGGCGCGCTGGTTGCCTCGGTACAAAAAGGCGGTCCGGCGGAAAAAGCGGGAATCG
The DNA here is from genome assembly GCA_036392275.1 of Nitrosospira sp. Lineage (GTDB taxonomy): Bacteria > Pseudomonadota > Gammaproteobacteria > Burkholderiales > Nitrosomonadaceae > Nitrosospira. The sequence continues at coordinate 1,989 of DASVYI010000317.1, forward strand.
AGCCAAGGGATGTCATTCTGAAATTTGACGGAAAAGCCGTTACCTCCTCGGTCGATTTGCCACGCATCGTGGGTGCCACCAAGCCCGGATCGAAGGTTCAGGTACAGGTATGGCGGAATGGCGCCACCAAGGATGTTACCGTAACGGTGGACGAACTTCCGCCGGACGAGCGACCTGTTGCCGGCAAGCGAGGCAAAGCGCCTGACACATCCAATCGTATCGGACTGGCTTTGAGCGAACTGACCATCGAACAGAAGAAACAACTGGAAACGGACAATGGCCTTCTTGTGGAAGACATGGTGCCGGGCATCGCCAGCCGTGCCGGCATTCGACCCGGCGATGTGATTCTCAGCATCAATAACCAGGACGTGAAGACAGTTGAGCAGTTCAACCAATTGCTCAATAAGATCCCGAAAGGACGTAATATCGCGCTGCTGGTGAGGCGCGGCGATACCACGACCTTCATTACGATGAAAATGAATGGCGGCGACAACAAGTAACCCGGCGGTTTCTCATTCGCCCACGCTGACTATTTATGGGCGGGAGGATTGCCATCTTTGCCAGGATATGATTACCGCCTTGCAGAAATTGCAGCCGCAGCTCGGTTTTCATTTTGAAATAGTCGACGTGGACAGTGATGACAGCCTGAAGTTGCGTTACGGCGAACGCGTCCCGGTGCTCATGGCGGGAGGCGAGGAAATTTGTCATTATTACTTCAATCCCGCCGCGCTAGATGCTTATTTTGCAAAAATTCGCTAAAATGCGAATTTCTTGAATAAGAGCACGGATCCATACCGAGTCGGCGTCCGCGCCATCCATCTATTTTCAAGGGGCACAGCATGTGCCCCTTTTAGTTGTTGCGACGCCTCCGATGACTACCCCGCTTCGATTGCTCTTCTCTAACTCTGATGCAGCACATCCGTAATTTTTCCATCATTGCGCATATCGACCATGGCAAATCGACCCTGGCGGACCGTATCATCCAGATGTGCGGGGGCCTGTCCGATCGCGAAATGGGAGCACAGGTACTGGATTCGATGGACCTCGAGCGCGAGCGCGGCATCACCATCAAGGCCCAGACGGCAGCCCTGGAGTACCGGTCGCGCGACGGCAATAATTATTTGCTGAACCTCATCGACACACCCGGCCACGTCGACTTTTCCTATGAGGTGTCACGTTCTCTGGCTGCCTGCGAAGGCGCGCTCCTGGTGGTGGATGCATCACAGGGCGTGGAAGCCCAGACTGTCGCCAATTGCTACACCGCCATCGAGCAAGGCGTAGAGGTGGTGCCGGTACTGAACAAGATTGATCTGCCAGCCGCCGAACCGGAACGTGTTATCAAGGAAATCGAAGACATCATCGGTATAGATGCACAGAACGCGCTATACGCCAGCGCAAAGACCGGCGAGGGCGTGCAGGATATTCTGGAAGCGGTGATTTCGCGCATCCCCCCTCCGAAGGGAGATCCCGGGGCCCCACTCAAGGCCCTGATCATCGATTCGTGGTTCGATAACTATGTCGGCGTGGTGATGCTGGTGAGGGTGATGGATGGCACTCTGAGGCCGCGAGACAGAATATTGCTCATGGCCAGCAAAGCCGTGCATCTGTGCGAGCAGGTCGGTGTCTTCACGCCCAAATCGAAAAACCGGGAATCGCTCAGCGCCGGTGAAGTGGGTTTCATCATTTCCGGCATCAAGGAATTGAAATCCGCGAAAGTCGGCGATACGGTAACGCTGGCGGATCGCCCTGCTGCCCAGCCGCTGCTCGGCTTCAAGGAAATAAAACCCCAGGTATTCGCCGGACTTTACCCGGTTGAATCCAATCAATACGACGCGCTGCGCGATGCGCTGGAGAAATTGAAGCTCAACGACTCGTCACTGCAGTACGAACCGGAAACATCTCAGGCACTGGGTTTTGGTTTCCGCTGCGGTTTTCTCGGCCTGCTTCATCTCGATATCGTGCAGGAAAGGCTGGAACGCGAATACGACATGGATCTCATCACGACCGCGCCGACAGTCGTGTATCAGATCGTGATGCGCGACGGCTCGGTCATTGAAATCGAGAATCCGTCGAGAATGCCAGATCCGTCGAAAATACAGGAAATCCGCGAACCGATCATCACCGCCACCATACTGGTTCCACAGGAATACGTCGGCGTGGTCATTACGCTTTGCATCAGCAAGCGGGGGACGCAGAAAAATATGCAGTACCTGGGCAGGCAGGTGATGCTCACGTATGAAATGCCGCTCAATGAAGTCGTGATGGATTTCTTCGACAGGTTAAAATCGGCCAGCCGCGGCTATGCATCGCTCGATTACGAATTCAAGGAATTCCGGGCTTCCGATCTGGTCAAGCTGGACATACTCATCAATGGGGAAAAAGTCGATGCGCTGTCGCTGATCGTACACCGCGCCAACAGTCAGTATCGCGGACGGGAGCTGGCGGAAAAAATGCGTGAACTGATTCCCCGGCAGATGTTCGATATTGCGGTACAGGCCGCCATAGGCTCCCATATCATTGCCAGAGAAAGCATCAAGGCCTTGCGCAAGAATGTGCTCGCCAAGTGCTATGGCGGAGATATCACACGTAAACGCAAGCTGCTGGAAAAACAAAAGGCAGGGAAAAAGCGCATGAAACAGGTCGGCAATGTCGAGATTCCCCAGGAAGCCTTTCTTGCGATCCTGCGGGTCGGTGATAAATGAAAATCAAGCCATGATATTGAAAACGGACCTGCAAATTTCGGCTTCCAGTCAGGTACTGGCCATCCACTAAGGGGTATGGAATGAATTTTCCTCTCATCATGCTCATCCTGCTGGTAATAACAGGCGGCATTGCGTTGCTCGATCGGTACGTGCTGCAACGTCAGCGTGCGCCCGAAGTCGAAGGGCCATGGTGGGTGGAGTATCCCAAAAGTTTTTTCCCGGTCATCCTTGTCGTCTTCTGCCTACGCTCCTTCCTGGTGGAACCCTTTAAGATCCCATCGGGTTCCATGATTCCGACCCTCCTCGTAGGGGATTTCATCCTGGTGAACAAATACACGTATGGCATCCGGCTGCCTGTCATCAATGTCAAAATAATGGATATCAAGGAACCCCAGCGGGGCGAAGTCATGGTGTTCCGCTACCCGGAGAATCCTTCGATGGATTACATCAAACGCATCATTGGAGTGCCGGGCGATTTGATCACCTATCGCGACAAGCGGCTGTTCATCAATGACGTTCCGGTAAAGACCGAACCGGATGGAGAGTACACGTATGTGGAATCCGGGCTCAATTATGTTTATAGCCGGCGTCTCAACGAATCATTGGGCGGACACGACCACAAGATCCTGATAAATCCCGAAGTTCCCGACATTCTGCTCGCCGGGGTGCATTCCTTTCCTCTCCGGGAAAACTGCACTTATGATGACAACGGATTGACATGCAAGGTACCCGCCGGAAATTACTTCACCATGGGCGATAATCGCGACAGCAGTAGTGACAGCCGGTATTGGGGGTTTGTTCCGGAACGGAACATCGTCGGAAAGGCATTCATGATCTGGTGGAATTTCAGCGACCTCAAGCGAATCGGATTATCTATCGACTAAGCCGGTCCTGAATTGGGGATAATGCCAAGACAAAAACTGTCGAAACCCGGATAAGGATTCCTAAATTTATCTGGATATGAACGACGATGCACTTTGCCGGAAGATCGGCTATACCTTCAACCGGCCCGAGTTGCTGCGCCAGGCGCTGACCCATCGCAGCCA
>DASVYI010000318.1:0-3458 GCA_036392275.1 Nitrosospira sp.
AACAGGCCCTGGGAGCCTGTCTGCAATTGATCAATGTCAATATCGTATCCTTGTGTTCCATAGGCGGCGATATGCAAAATGTTCATTAAATGTTAGCCATTTTTGCTTTATTTTTACAATAAAAAACGCCCTAAAAGAAACCGGGTTTTGCTTTGCCATTCCATTTTTTATCAAATCCGGATTTGCGATAAACACGGCCAGGGCTTTCGAAAAATAAAGGAAGCAACACTACGCACTGGCACGCATTGAAATCCGGTAGGTATTCTTGTTGTTGTTTTTGGCTTCCAGCAGAGCCGCATCGGCATTCTTCAAAAGTGTCTTCACATCTTTGCCGTGAGCAGGATAAAGACCGATCCCTGCGCTGGCGGTGACATTGACATTGTCGCCTTGCAGGTTATAAGGCTGTGACAGCACTTTAATGATCTTATCTGTCGCTAGCGCCACCCCCCCGACACTGTTGATATGCGGCATTGCGATCACAAATTCATCACCTCCCAGGCGTGCAACCGTATCTTCTTGCCGCACTGTGGCAACCAGGCGCGCCGCGACGAGTTTCAAAAGCTGATCACCGGCATCGTGGCCCAGCGTGTTGTTGATTTGCCTGAATCCGTCCAGGTCCAGATACGCGACAGCCATGATGCCGTTGTTTCTCTTCGCGTGAATGATAGCCTGCGAAACCCGCTCGAGCAGGAGTCTGCGATTGGCGAGCCCGGTCAGCGGATCATGCAGCGCCTTGAATTCCTGGGTCTTGGCGTAATTGCGCGCCTTCTGATGCAACAGTCGCACTTCCAGCAGGTTGTGAACGCGTGCCAGCACTTCCGCCATGTCAAAAGGTTTGCTGATGAAGTCCTTGGCGCCGGATTGAAGCGCGCGCAGCTTGCAATCAGGGTTCGCGGTAACGACCAGCACTGAGAGGTAGCCATCCGTTTCGATTGCCTTCAGCGCTTCGAGTACCTGAAACCCATCCATACCAGCCATTTTCAGGTCGAGCAGAATCAGATCGTAGTGGTTCTGGTGGTGCAGATCATAAACCTTATACGGATCGGTTGTTGAGGCAACCGATGTGTAGTTCGCCGCCGCAAGCATGTGCTCCAGTAACTGTATATTCGATTCCTGATCATCCACGATCAGAATTTTGGCGGCCCGGATTTCGGTTTCAGTGATCATAAAACTGATCCATCGAGTTATTCCTTACGTTCACCTTCATCGGAAACCGGGGCATTTCCGCCCCCCGGGTACCGTACGACATGAACAAGAACAAGAATTTCGTCATCATATTATGGAACAGGTGGCTGCCATTGTGTTCAGCCTGCAATTCGCTCTCCAAGATATTCCCATCATCTACCGCGGCAACAGCCGCCACAGAACATGCTTGCATTGACCGAGCCGTGAGTCCTCACCCACATTTTTCTTGGCCGACAATATTGCCGTGACTTTCGAGGACGCTCTGTGCGCTAACTCGCATAAGAAAACAGGAAACCCCAAGCTAAAGGAAAACTTCCAGGCGAGAAGGTTTGATCCAACCTGATTGGTAAATGTAAGGTGTGAGGAATCCCATCCCAAATGTGAAGTCATCCACCGCACATCAGGTGGAATTGATTGACCTTGTTAGATTGACTTTGTTATAATTATGCTTCTTATCCTCTGACGCGGGGTGGAGCAGTCTGGCAGCTCGTCGGGCTCATAACCCGAAGGTCGTAGGTTCAAATCCTGCCCCCGCAACCACCTCGGCGCCATCCGATCATCTCCGGCATTTTGGTAAATGCTCATTGGGCCCCATATGTCCCATGTGTCGTTGGCTCATTGCCTAGGATCGTTCGCTAAAAGTCTGCGTTGTCCGTATTTACTCCATGCTCGACGGCCTCACAGTAGACGTCGGCTTCGAGTCCGGGCACAATACGCTGGTTTTGGATAGCAAGAATTCTACCTTGGCTTTTTGCTGCGTCATTTATTGATTTTAACTTTTATGGCGGGCCTCCCCGCATTGCACGGTAGTGAACCTGGTCAGGTCCGGAAGGAAGCAGCCACAGCTATTTTCTGCAAGTGCCGGGGATCGGGCTCGCCACCCCTTGCCCATACAGATGGCGATGATGTGATGGAACCTGCGGTATTCGTTTCCACCTCCCCGGCAGGGGGAGGCGAAACGGGTATGCCATTTGCATTTTATCGGCCATCGGGTTTCAGCCTGAACAACTATTCCTTCTTTTACTCAATATCGTGCCCCAGACTCAAGTTCTCGCCCGGAAATGGCGGCCAAAGAGCTTTTCCGAGCTGACAGGACAGGATCACGTGGTCAGAGCGCTAACCAATGCGCTTGAACAAAAACGGCTGCACCACGCCTATCTATTTACGGGCACGCGAGGCGTCGGCAAGACCACAGTCGCACGAATTTTAGCCAAAGCGCTCAACTGTCAGACAGGCGTGACATCGGTCCCTTGCGGCATATGCCCGGCCTGCACCGAAATTGACAGCGGGCGCTTCGTCGATTTGATCGAGATGGACGCCGCCTCCAACACGCAGGTGGACAAGATGCGCGAACTGCTGGAGAACGCGTTTTATGCTCCTACCGTCGCCCGTTACAAGGTATATATCATCGACGAAGTACACATGCTCTCCAAGTCCGCGTTCAATGCCATGCTGAAAACTCTGGAAGAGCCGCCGGAACACATCAAGTTCGTCCTTGCCACGACCGATCCGCAAAAAATCCCGGTAACAGTTCTGTCTCGCTGCCTGCAATTCAATCTGAAGCAGATTCCAGTCCCGCTCATTGCTGCACACCTCAGGCATGTGCTCGAACAGGAACACATAAGCTCCGATAGCGCATCGTTGCAATTGCTGGCGCAATCCGCACAGGGCAGCATGCGTGACGCCCTGAGCATGCTGGATCAGGCGATCGCTTTCGGCGAAGGCAAGGTCGAAGAGGCTGGCGTGCGGGATATGCTCGGTGCGATTGATCAGACTTACCTGTACGGGCTGCTGGATGCCCTGACGCATAAAGACGGGGCCCGTGTGCTGGCGATAGCGGATGAGATGGAAGCCCGCAGTCTATCGCTGGATGCTGCGTTGCAGGATCTGGCCGGGTTGTTGCACCGTCTTGCCCTGGCACAAATAGTGCCATCAGCCATCGGCGAGGAAATACCCGAACGTGATCGAATCCTCGCCCTGGCCAAGGCGTACACGCCAGAAGATATTCAATTGTTTTACCAGATTGCCATACAGGGCCGTGACGACTTGAGCCGGGCTCCGGACGAATATGCCGGTTTTACGATGACGTTGATGCGGATGCTGGCTTTCATGCCGGAGGATATCTCCCCGGCGCCGGCAATCATGCCAATGCCCAGTACGCCGATGCCCAGGGCGTCGGCAATTCGCGGCACGTCCTCACCCGCCAAGGCGTCGTCGACTGCGGCGGCAGAGAACATGAAAGCTGCGCCGAAGCCGGCACCGAAGCCGGCACC
>DASVYI010000319.1:0-6916 GCA_036392275.1 Nitrosospira sp.
GTTGCCTCGGAATTCCACGATAGTTTGCTGCTCACCTCCGCCTGAAGCGGGTTTATAGACAAGATGCCGACTGCGGCGGCAACCGCGATTCGCCAAAAGCAATTCATTCCCTCTCCTGAAGCCTCTCCGTTGTCTCGGCCGGATACAGAGACACGGCTGTTTCCCTGCCACCCCCAATTGTTTGATCGGTGTAACTGTTCTAATTTGCCGGGCCTTTTCTTCAGCTCTGAATCAGCCTGAGCTCTTCAGCTTTGTTTACGGATTCACCCCACGGCCGGGTTGGTGACGACCCACGCGAATTTTTTCGCGGCACTCTATCTGCACGACCTTACCGTCGTGAATCACCACCTCTACCGAGCCATATTCGATATTGGCGATTGCGCGCAGAATTTGCTGTTTGACGTCCATAGGGATACATGTGCCAGTTTGTCCTGGCGAAAGCTGCCTCTCTTCCAAGTCAGCAATTTTTATATTCCCGGACATTCGAGTTCTCTTGAGATGAACAGTACAGGCACAGCAGCAAGTTACCAGCAGCTATTTATAATTAAAACTAATAACATTTGATTTGCTTATCTGTTTTTAGCATATCGAAATTTACGTAGGCAGCCATTGAGCAACGATGCAGGTTATCTTTGAGGTGAATGCTTCAGGCAGACCGGTCGGGTACTGTCCAAACCTCATCCAATCTGGGAAAATGCCTGTAATTGCCGCTGCGGGCGAACCTCAACCGCTTCGCGTAAAGGGCACGTCCAATCGGACCAATCGGTTCACTCGTTCACCTATTTACAAGAGCGGATTTTAACGATGAGCACAACGGAAGCCGTTTCCAGAAAAGCGCAACATGACATGAACAAGCTGCACAAGCGGCTGAGGCGGCTCGTCGGTACGGCTATAGCCGATTTCAATATGATCGAGGAAGGGGACCGCGTGATGGTGTGCCTCTCGGGCGGCAAGGACAGCTACGCCCTGCTCGATATCCTGCGCAATTTACAGGCCCATTCGCAGACTCGGTTTGAATTGATCGCGGTGAATCTGGATCAGAAACAGCCGGGTTTTCCCGAGCATGTGTTGCCGGAATACCTCTCGGCTATCGGCATGCCATTTCGCATCGTCGAGCAGGACACCTACAGCGTGGTGAAGCGCCTGATTCCCGAAGGCAAGACCACCTGCAGCCTGTGCTCGCGCCTGCGCCGTGGCGTGCTTTACCGCGTGGCGGGGGAACTGGGCGCGACAAAGATCGCGCTGGGGCATCATCGCGACGACATCCTGGAGACGTTATTTTTAAATCTGTTTTACGGCGGCAAGCTCAAAACTATGCCTCCCAAGCTGGTGAGCGACGATGGCCGCAACATCGTGATCCGCCCGCTTGCGTACTGCAAGGAGAAAGATTTAGCCGCCTATGCCGAGATGGAAAATTTCCCCATCATTCCGTGCAACCTGTGCGGGTCTCAGAAAAATCTTCAGCGTCAGGTGGTGGGCGAAATGCTGCAACAATGGGACAAAAAATTCCCCGGCAGGCTGGAAACCATGTTTACCGCGTTGCAGAATATCGAGCCCTCGCATCTGCTTGATCCGGCGCTCTATGATTTCAAAGGTCTCAAGGCTGGAAACGCGCCTTTCCCCGATGGCGACAGAGCATTCGATCCGGAAACATTCGAATCCGGCATGGACGAAATCCTGAATGTAAGCAAGGGGTTGAGCAGTGCCTGAATCAGGATCTTCCAACTACCGGAAAAAACTTGCATTGATGACCAGGTATAAATTCGTTTGGCTCCCGGCCATTTTCATTATTGGGATGACGCTGATGCCGCCGGCTTACCAAGCCATGGCAGCCATACCGGTCATGGACGGCAGGAATGGCATACCCACGCTGGCGCCGCTGCTGCAGGAAGTGACCCCCGCGGTTGTCAACATATCCATACAGACGCGGTCCGCCATTGAAGACAATCCTTTGTTCCGCGACCCTTTTTTCCGGCGCTTTTTCGAGCTCCCCGACCAGGTCGACCGTTCCGAGCGCAGCGCGGGATCCGGGGTGATCATCGATGCTGCCAACGGCTATGTCATCACCAATTTTCATGTGATCAAGGATGCCCAGCGGGTCACCGTGACACTCAAGGACCGGCGGCAGTTTCAGGCAAAGCTGGTGGGAACGGACCCCGGCACCGATATCGCCCTGCTGAAGATCGACGCGAAAAAATTGCAGGCGCTGCGCCTCGGCAACTCCGATTTGCTCAACGTCGGCGATTTTGTCGTGGCCATCGGCAATCCGTTCGGCCTGGGACAGACCGTGACTTCCGGCATCGTCAGCGCGCTGGGCAGAAGCGGACTCGACATCGAGGGTTACGAGGATTTCATCCAGACCGATGCATCGATCAATCCCGGTAATTCCGGCGGCGCGCTGATCAACCTCAAAGGTGAGCTGGTCGGCATCAACACGGCCATTATCGGCCCTTCCGGAGCTAACGTCGGCATCGGTTTCGCGGTACCCAGCGCAATGGTCAAGGCGGTGTTCGATCAGATCGTACGCTTTGGCGAGGTGCGCCGCGGCAGGCTGGGTGCGAGCAGCGAGGATATTACGCACGACCTCGCCGCATCCCTGGGGCTGGCTTCGACCGCCGGTGCTATCATCGCCACGGTAGAATCCGGCTCGCCGGCGGAAAAGGCCGGGTTGAAGGCGGGCGACGTGATTACTGCGGTGAATGGGAAGAGCGTGAGAAATTCCATGGATTTACGCAACAAGGTAGGGTTGATGCCCGTCGGAGAAACGGTGAATCTCGACCTGATAAGAAACGGTAAGCCACTCACCACCAAGGTCAAGATTGCCAAGCCGCTCGAAGTGCCCGCCGCCGAGGCGGAAACGGTGCCCCAGCTTGCGGGCGCATCCGTGGCAAACTTCAAATCCGAGTCGCCGCGGGGACCGGAAGGCGTGCTGGTGACAAAGGTCGATGCGAACAGTCCGGCCTGGGCACATGGCCTCAGGCCCGGCGACCTCATTGTCGGTGTCAATCGGAAAAAAGTGCGGCTGGTGCAGGAATTTCTCGCCGCTGTGCAGGCGAGCCATGATCACATCATTCTCAATCTGCTGCGCGGGGATTTCAGGCTGACCATCATAATTCGCTGAAGCGCATCCTTTGGCACGATAACTGCCTCCCTGGCCGAGGTTACCCGCGATTATCTTCGGTTACGGTTGACATGAGTGATATCGTGGTTTTTCTTCACGGTATAATCCAACGTTTTTATCGCAGAAAAGCCAGGTTTATGCAGGAAAAATATCATCCGCGGGAGATCGAAGCGGAAGCGCAGAAGCATTGGGAAAAAACCGCCGCATTTAAAGCCATCGAGGTTTCCGGCAAGCAAAAATATTACTGCCTGTCGATGTTTCCCTATCCGTCAGGCAAGCTGCATATGGGGCACGTGCGTAATTACACCATTGGTGACGTGCTGTCGCGCTACTGGCGCATGCAGGGCTTCAATGTCTTGCAGCCGATGGGCTGGGATGCTTTCGGTCTCCCGGCCGAGAATGCGGCGATGCAAAACAATGTATCTCCGGCGCAGTGGACGTCCGACAACATTGCTTACATGAGGACGCAGCTGCAAAGTCTGGGGCTTGCCATAGACTGGAGCCGCGAGCTTGCAACCTGTCAGCCGGATTACTACCGCTGGAACCAGTGGCTGTTTCTGCGAATGCTGGAAAAGGGACTGGCTTACCGGACAACGGGCACCGTCAATTGGGATCCGGTCGATCAGACCGTGCTTGCCAACGAACAGGTGATCGATGGACGCGGCTGGCGCACCGGGGCGCTGGTGGAAAAGCATGAGATCCCGATGTATTACCTGAAAATTACCGCGTATGCCGATGAATTGCTCGAAGCGTTGAACACGCTGCCCGGCTGGCCGGAGCGGGTAAAAACCATGCAGATCAACTGGATCGGCAAAAGTTTCGGGGTTGACGTCACATTTCCTCCCGATGCCGCATCCGGCATGCCCCAGGCACTGAAGGTTTTTACCACCCGCGCCGATACCCTGATGGGGGTCACGTATGTCGCGGTGGCGGCCGAACATCCGGTCGCGCTGCACGCGGCAAAACACGATCATCGATTGACCGGGTTCATCGAGGCGTGCAGGCATGGCGCCACGATGGAAGCGGAACTTGCCACACAGGAGAAACGAGGCATCGATACGGGACTATTCGTTGTCCATCCGCTGACGGGAGCAAGATTGCCGGTCTGGATCGCCAATTATGTCCTGATGGGCTATGGCGAAGGCGCCGTGATGGCGGTACCCGCCCATGACGAACGCGATTTCGAGTTTGCCACCAAATATTCGCTGCCAATCAAGCCGGTGATCAAACCGGAGGACTCCTGTTTGCAGGCTCCTCTCTCCCAGGCTTACGTGGAACACGGCGTCACGTTCGATTCGGGTGAGTTTTCCGGTCTTGAGTTTCAGGCGGCGGTGGACGCCATCGCTGCGAGGCTGAAACAGAAGGGACTGGGTGAAAAAAAGGTGCACTATCGCCTGCGCGACTGGGGTATTTCACGCCAGCGCTACTGGGGTTGTCCCATTCCTCTCGTTTATTGCGATGCCTGTGGCGTGGTGCCGGTGCCGGATGACCAGCTCCCCGTGGTGCTTCCGGAAGACCTTGTGCCCGATGGCTCGGGCAATCCGCTGGCGAAAACCCCCTCATTTTACGAATGTTCCTGCCCCCGGTGCGGCAGGCCGGCGAGGCGTGAAACCGACACCATGGATACCTTCGTGGATTCTTCCTGGTATTACATCCGCTACGCGTGCGCCGATCAGAAAAACGCCATGACGGATGAGCGCGTGGATTACTGGCTGCCGGTCGATCAATACATCGGCGGCATCGAACACGCCATTTTGCACCTTCTCTATTCGCGTTTCTGGACCAAGGTCATGCGCGACCTCGGGCTGGCAAAGTTCGATGAACCATTTGCCAACTTGCTGACCCAAGGCATGGTGCTGAATGAAATCATGTTCCGGAAAACCGAAACCGGGCGCATGGTCTATTTCAATCCGGCCGACGTGGACATACAAACCGACGAGCAGGGGAAATGCATTGGCGCCGTACTGCGCGCGGATGGTCAACCGGTGGAATCGGGAGGCATCGGCACTATGTCGAAGTCCAAGAACAATGGGGTCGATCCCCAGAAGATCGTCGATCAGTATGGCGCCGATACGGCGCGTCTGTTCATGATGTTCGCCAGCCCGCCGGAGCAGACGCTCGAATGGGCGGATACCGGGGTGGAGGGTGCGTTCCGCTTTCTGAAACGATTGTGGAAACAGGTTTATGACCATGTGGAGCAGGGGGAAGCCGGCCCGGTGCGACGCGAAGATCTCGATGCCGGTCTGAAGCCCCTGCGTTTCCAGTTGCATCAGACTGTCGCCAAGGTTGGCGACGACCTGGGCCGGCGCCATACTTTCAATACCGCTATCGCAGCGCTGATGGAGCTCATGAACGCGCTGGGAAAACTGGATGGTTCCAGCGTGGCGGCGCGCGGCCTGATGCAGGAAGCATTGGAAAAAGTCGTGTTGCTGCTGTCGCCTATCGTGCCCCACATCTGTCATGCGTTGTGGGGTGAACTCAGGCCGGGTACCGAGCTGCTCGATCAGCCTTGGCCGCAAGCCGACCGCGCCGCTCTGGTGCGCGACGAAATCGAGCTCGTGGTGCAGGTCAATGGCAAACTACGCGGAAAGATTTGTGTTGCGAGCGATGCGGAACCCGCGGCTATCGAGCGTCTCGCGCTGGAAAGCGATCAGGTGGAAAAATTCGTCGCGGGAAGGAAGGTAAAAAAAGTGGTCGTGGTACCGGGCCGATTGGTCAATATCGTTGTCTAAGTCGTTGTCCAAACGCATGTGACTGGAATGCTGGGATTCGGAACGTTGGGATTCGTCATGAAAAATATTTTTCTGATTATATGCTGTGTTTTGCTCACCGCATGCGGTTTTCAACTGCGCGGGCAGGCTACGCTGCCGTTTGAGACGCTTTTCATCTCGTTTCCGGCAGGGCACCCTATCGGTACGGACCTCAAGCGCCTCGTCAAGGCTGGTACCAAGACCCGGATCGTCAGTCAGTCGAAAGATGCCCAGGCCACGCTCGAAATCATCAGTGTGACCAATGACAAGGAGATCATGTCCGTATCCGGTGGCGGCCGGGTGCGGGAGTTCGAATTGCGTTACCGGGTCTCGTTCCGTCTTATAGACGCCAAAGGCACTGAACTCATTCCCACGAATACGATTGCCCTGCGCCGGATCATACCTTTTACCGACGCGCAAGTCGTGGCGAAAGAGGGAGAGGAAGCAATGCTGGTCAAAGAAATGCAGGGAGATTCCGCGGTGCAAATCGTGCGCCGCATGGAGGCAGTGAAAATAGCGTCGAATCCGTGATGGTTTCCTGTCCGGAACAGCCGGTACGATTCCAGAGCCACGCATGAGCCATGCGTATTGCTCTCGATCAGCTTTCCCGGCATCTTCATAAGCAGCTTGCGCCGCTTTATACCGTATTTGGCGATGAGTTGCTATTGACGATGGAGGCCTCTGATCTGATCCGCGCCAAGGCGCGCCAGTCGGGCTATGTGGAACGCGAAATCTTTTCGATAGACCACCAATTCAATTGGGCGGAGCTTCAGCAGCGCAGCAACAGCCTGTCGCTGTTTGGGGAACGGCGTATAATGGATTTGCGCATTCCTTCCGGCAAACCCGGAATCAAAGGGAGTGCTGCGATCGAAGAATATTGCCGTGCGCTGCCTGCGGATACCATCACGCTCGTCACCCTGCCAAAAATCGACAGGCAGGGTGCGGCGGCAAAATGGTTCAAAGCGCTTGAAGGCGCGGGCGTAATGATTCCGGTATACCCTGTGGAGCGTACCCGCTTGCCGGCATGGATCGGGCAGCGCCTGGA
>DASVYI010000320.1:0-5400 GCA_036392275.1 Nitrosospira sp.
CATGATCGCTCCTTTTTGAGAGAAAAGCGTGCGGCCTCCAGCGATATCAAGCAGTTATTATCAAGTAGTTAGGGAGCCGACTGCGCATCTGGTCAATGCATTCGGAAGCCAGGCTAGAGGCGCATGGGATCGCCGCAGCCGCCATATTCAAGCGCAATCTCAGCGTTGGCGGGGCTAAATCAGGGAACCACCGGGCGGCCCCATGGCAACGAGGATGCAAACTCGCGGCTCTCGAGCCGGTCGATTGCCCGCGATAATGCATCACGAAGTTCGCGAGCCTGCTCCGCCTGCATGATATATGGCCTTCCTGGGTCAGCTTCAGCCAATTTCTGCTGCTCGTGAGACAAAAATGGAAAGCGTACCGAGAGAAGACCCTCGATCGGCTGGACTTTTATTTCCCATCCGGTAATCGGAAATTGAAAAAGATCATCGTCCATGAGAACTCCCGGGAATTCCCGTTGTGAAAAGGGCCAAGTTTAACAAATGGTCTCCGGCTGCTTCGTTGCCTAGCGCACATACGGATAACAGGACGCAGTGTTATGTATCATCCTGCAAGGGATCCAATCCTGATATGAGGAGCCGCCATGATCGTCATTACCGCCGCCAGCGGAAAGCTGGGCCGAGCTGTCGCCGATGAACTGGGCAGGCGCGTTCCCGTTTCCGACATAAGGCTTGCTGCGCGCACGCCCGCCAAACTTGAGGTCTGGAAAAACCGGGGAATGAACGTCGTGCGCGCCGATTACGATGACCCCGGCAGCCTCAACGCTGCCTTTGCAGGGGCAGACGTGATTCTTCTCATTTCCAGCGATGGGCCGAACGATGTGCGCATCCGTCATCACAAGAATGGCATCGACGCGGCCAAACGCACGGGCGTGAAGCGCATCGTATACACCAGCTTCGTGAATCCGACCCCGCAGAGCAAGTTTATCTGGGCTATTCCCCACGCCGAAACCGAACCTTACCTCAAGGCGTCGGGTATTCCATATACCATCCTGCGCGACAATCAGTATGCTTCGAATCTGGATGGCCTGATCGTCCAGGCAAGGGAAACAGGCGTGTTTGCGCTTGCTGGCGCGACGGGCAAGGTGGCCTATGTGACGCACGCGGATATCGCAGCCTCCGCCGCTGCTGTCCTGACCCAGCGCGGGCATGAATACAAAACGTATGAACTGACTGGCCCCCAGGCGCTGGACGGTTTCCAGATTGCGGCCATCATCTCGGAAGCGGCGGGCCGCCCGATCAAGGCCGTGGATCTCGCGCCGGAAATCGCCGCAGAGAACTTGCGGGCGGCTGGGTTGCCGGAGTATGCCGTCGAGGGAATCGTGAGCATGTACGCGGCCGCGCAAGCGAGTGAATACGCAACCGTGTCGCATGATGTCAAACTGCTTTCAGGCCGTCCCGCCACGCCTATCCGGGCGCATATCAAGGCGGTCGTAGCCGCTTGGGAAGTTGTTAACGTTCAGGAGTAGGTGCGCCCGAGAGAGCGGCTTCTCGTGTTTCTTATTTGGCGTAAAAACCTGCGTGATGGCAAAATAAGAATGCGAGGGGCTTATGTCCAATGATTTCCTGCGTATTTTTCTTTTCTGAGTACCCCCTACGCCCATCATCGTCATGGCGCCATTTCGGTGAGACGGTTATTAGTATCGAATCGTAGCTGATCTGTTCGATCTGGTGCTGGCCGCACGACGATGCCGACGGGTGCTTCACATCAAGTGGTGTGGACAGGGACGGACAGGGACGTCATGTCGGGTAGAGCCCCACTGCTAAACCAGTGAAACGGGAAAATGATACGCCGATACTATTCGTTAAGCTCTTTCCACGTTGCCGCTGCCAGGCAGACGGCTTCGCGCAGGGTGGGGCCGCTGGTCTTGATTTCATCGCAATATAAGGTAAAACCGCCGCAGTAATGCGGGGTAGGGCGGTTGTAAACTGCCTGGTCGCAGTATTCGCCCAGCCAGTCCAATATTTCTGCATCGGAAAGGTTAAGCGGTGCCGGGCGGCGCTCGATCCACAATTCTTTCCAGTTCGACCACCGTCCGGCTCCGTTTCCCATAATTACGCCTGTTCTCCTGAATTTGTTGCTTGCCCCTTCAGATCGGGCTGAGTTCCGCGCCAGGCACGGCCTGGGCATTTCTTTGCGCCTTTCCCTTCCCTGACCGCTTGTCTTTCCACGCCACGGGGGACTTACCGGATCGAGGCTATGCCGGGTTGGGCTGCGCATCTGTTTCGCGGTGTTGCAGCATTCTGCCGCGATGTTTTGCGGCATTGGAGACATAATACAAGTTATTCTTGTAATTGTCAAGAAAAACTTGTAGCGGCGGACGGGCGGGAGGAGTTAATGTAAGGAGGGTCTTATGCTGAATTCGGGTGAGTAATCGGGGATTGCGATGGAATTGAAGAAGCTCTCATAATGTTTGTTGCAATGCGGTTATCAACTTCTTTTGCCTGTGGGGGCATCCGCATACGGCGCAATGCGCTTCACTTATTGCGCCCTACAACGCTTATAACAATACCAGTTTTCGGTGCTATCTGACCGGGACCCGTATGAAGGGCGTGACGTTAGGCTCACGCTGATGTGTTCGGCCGGGACCATATTCGACCACTCGGTCGTCTTTCAGGATAACCGAATAATCGACGAGATCCTGGATGGCGCCCGCGAAATAGGACCAGGCGCTGGTGCGCCGCTCGATATAGAGCAGCACTTCGTAGTCGCCGCTTCGCTGGTAACCGTCGGGGTTGCCCACGGCGTTTATGACTTCCGCTTTTGTCATGCCTTCATGCAGGCCGGTCATCTTTCCACCCATGACGCATGCAGAAAGGATAATGGTGCTGAGCAGGGCGAACGCGACTGATTTCATGGTTTACTCCAAAAAATAAATCCGAACGGAATATTGGTTGGTGGAATAGAAGGCATTCCGCCGGGTGACGCTAACTCTCCAGTTCCTTGATGAGCAGCGCCACTTCCGCCACTTCCCCCAGGACTTCCTTTACTGCCCGTTCAAGAGGATACTTGCGCGCCTCGATTTCACGCAGATGTTCGGGAAATTGAGAAATATATTGCTCCTGCATTGCGCGAGCCTTTTCTGAAACGTGGAAAGCAAATAACATTTCCACTGCGTCATAAGGCGCCGGGTTCATTGTGCTTCCCATAATGTTCTCCGTTGCGCCTGAATACTGATTCCGTCGGGGTTTGCGCCACCATTCCGATGCAGCCCTCCGTCAACGCCGCAACCGTTATCGAATTTCATGCGACCTCCTGAAGTTCATCTGAGCCTGCTCTTTGATTGACGTGTACCGACGCTCCCTTATCGTTTCCGCAAAATTTCTCGATACATTTTTTTTGTAGATCACCCGGTTACCGGCGCTGTCGCGAAGGTTCAGTTGCAGGACCGATTGCTCCGGCAGCTGCTAGATTCTGCCGCGTCTGTCGAGTTTGCGGCGGTCGGGCTGGTGCCTGGGGAACCGCCGCCTATCTGCCAATTGCCGCCTTTCCTCGAGTCTTCGTTCGATCCCCGGGCAGCCTACGCGGAGGAAATGCGGGAGGCGGGTGAGGAGGCAGATTCGGGGCAGGCAGGGGCTTCAGGTCTACTACAGGCGTCTCTTCAACGCGCCCTTCGCCAATAAGCGCTTTGCTTATGGTCAACAGACGGGCAGCATCTTCCGGAGACATGCGCCGCATTACGTCAATAACCTGATTGATGAGCGAATCGCTGGCTGGAGGAGGTTTGGCGGGTGGAGTTACCGGAGTCGTTTGCCCGGATTCTGCACTCCTGGATTCGATTGCCGCGGTCTTTTCAAATTTTCCTGCCGATTCCTCCGGAAGTATCCCAAAAAGCACTAGCGCAGGCGGCAGCTTGAGTATTTCCGCTATCTTGTTCAACCTTTTTCCGCGGGGCTGAGTCGCGCCTGATTCCCATTGCTGAACAGCCTGCGGGGAAACACCAACCAGTTCGGCCAACTGTGATTGGTTCAGGTTAAGTTTCTCGCGCGCCTCGCGGATGATTTTCGCAACGTTCATGCATTCATAATACAAGCATCGCTTGTGATTTGCTTACAAGAATTACTTGACGTTACAAGTTTTTCTTGTAATAATACTTGTATTGGAGGTTAGGAGTGGCCAAAAAGTTTCAACCAATCGGCAGAAATGCGAGTTGGCAAGGCTGATGCATGAGCTTCCGACGAACCTGGAGTCATCTCGAATTATTACGAACAAAATTGCGGTGATTGCCGGTTCAAAACACCACATGCTTTTCGCCGATGACAAGGAATGATTGCGTGAGCAGAAATCTCTGTTCGAATCATGCTAAAGAAGGGCAGGGGGCTACGGCGCCTACATCAATTCATTAACAAGGACGGCGGATGACGATGCGATAAATCGAAGATTAAAAACCGATTTGAATTCTTATCAGTAAAACTTGAATAAAACTCTCAATTAGTGAAGGAATACTACAAATGGAATTCAGCAACCCCGAGCACGCTTTAAGGTGGTCTTACGAAACCAGTAATAGGCCAATTGTAAAAATCTCATCGGTCAACGCAATGCGAGGACCCGAGAGGATAGATGGAGGTGCTTCCAACGACGAATTGACCGCGCACGACTACCATGCCCAGGCAGCTTTGATACTGGGGTTGTGCGAACGAATCTTGTCTCCCTTGCATATGGCTTACGTGAGAGTTCAGTTTGGCCGGGAAGCGAGCGGATTTGATTTGCTTGCGCGCCATCTGGCTGCAAATTTCGGTACAGGAATACATAGCCGCAGGGGAATCGAGCAGATCATCCGTGCCTATTGCGGTCAAAAAATCGGATTGCGCGAACTGAGAAAATCCATGGCCTGCGGAATGCTCAAGGCGGCGGCACTGCGCAACCGGGGCTACGATGTGCTGGATGTGATCCATGAGCAGGCGATGAATGTCTTGAGTATGGAAATGGAAAGAAGGGGCTTGCTGCGGAGCTCGATCGCTTGCGCAATCTAGAGCCTGTTAACACCTATTTCGTGCAGCAACCCGAAGGGACGAGTTTCGTCCAGCCCTTCGTAGTTGTCAACTCGCCGCTTACGGAGAAAGGCCTGTTTTTGCCGCGGCTCACGCCTCGTGCTGAGCGGAATCCGTCGCCGTCACGGGTGCAAAATAAGCGTTAACAAGCCCTGGTCTTTATGGGTGCTCCGGTTACGTCTGCCAGCCCAATGATTTATGGTACCCCCAAGCTGTTCCAACCTATTCAGAGCGAGTACGGCCATGCTGATGAGTTCGCCAGCGCACAGAACAATCGGCAATCTTGCACCATGATTAAAACAATAATTATCACGATCTTATGACCGCAGATGGTTGATCTTTCCCGTCTTGTCAAAAATGATGGCGTATTTTTATCAAAGGTTTCAATCATGAAAAATAAGATAGCCG
>DASVYI010000321.1:0-4147 GCA_036392275.1 Nitrosospira sp.
AGGGCTATTATCCCTACGTCAAAAATTGCCCGGGCGGCTGGCTGCAGGTCGCGCCCCAACCCCAATGAGAATAGAGAATACTTGACGCGGGCAGACCTCGCCAAGTAGTACTTTCGTACCATGTCGATTGCTGCCCGGCACCCTTACAATGGATAAATGGGGCCAGCGCGGCTGCCTGTATCAAGAGGTTTGTAGTGGCTGTAAAAACCGTGGTTTGTTGATAACATAACAACTGGAAGGAGACGCATCATGCACAAGGGCATAGCAGTATTGTTGACGGGGATTGTTATCGGTTATGGCAGCGTGGCGATGGCCCGCGACGGTGGGGGCGGTCATAACGGCCATGGAAATGCCGGGGGGATGGCGTCCGGGCACATGAGCCAGGAAGGCAAGGAGAATACGAACGCCCAGTGGTCCAGTGGCGCAGCCAAGGGCGATGAGCGCTCCGACTCAAGAAATGACCGCGACCGGGGAAATGGGCAAGATCATGGAAAAGGCAAGGGTCACGGTCACGGCCACGAAAAACACAAGGGCAAGGGCGGATCGGGCGGCGGTTCAAACTGACACCGCCGATCAGGCAGCGTAGACGGCTGGACGGAATGAAAAGGTAATTTTGGGAGAGGCAATGTCAAACGAATCTGTCAACTACTGGAAGTTCGCGACGATTGGAATACTGCTGGTGGGGGCGACTGTTGCCGCCACGCTGCTCGTAACGGGGCGGGACTCGAAGACCGGTCAGTCCGATGCCCAAACGGCCCAGGTCAATACACCGCCTGCACCGCCGGCGGGAGCCGAGGAGAGCGGCGCTTCGGGTCCGCCAGCCGGGAAAGCGGCTCCGGGTCAGCCTCAGCGGAGTGCCCATGCGGCGCAATCCAGCAGGAACACTTCGGGGGCCTTGCCTCCACCACCGCCATATCCGCCACAAGCGGGCTATCCTCCTCAACCGGCATATCCTCCGCAGGCTGTCATGGATGCATGCAATAAATATGCGAACGAGAAGGTCAACAGCAAAACCGAGGAAGTGCTCAAGAACGCTGCGTTAGGCGCCGCCATTGGCGCCGCGGTGGGCGCCGCGGGCGGCGCCATTGCCGGTGGCGGGAGCGGCGCCGGGAAAGGGGCAGCCATTGGCGGCGTGACCGGCGCGGCGGGCGGAAGCCTTTACGGACTCAACGAAAGCAACTCGCACGACGCGCAATACCAGGCCGCTTATGCTTCTTGCATGCGCTCGAAAGGCTTCTAGGCTCGGCCGCCCGTCGGGCGGCCGTCACTCCATCACCGCCGGCAATTGCGCCGCAAGTGCGTTCTTTTCCTTGGTCGAAGCGCCGAGAAGGGCATAACCCAGCAGTTTGCCGTCCGCACTCTTGAACAATGCCTTGACACCGTTTTCATCCTCTTCCACCAGCCATTCGCCTTGCGCGGCAGTGTCGGGCGGCGACACGACGGTTGGGCAGGCCGGTGTCTTGACCAACACAGGCATGGCGGGGTACCTGATCGGCGTCGGGTTCTGGGCCAGCGTCGCCGCCAAGCCGCGCGCAGCGTGCATGATGGGCATGACGAACGGCAATACCCTGCCCTCCACCTCGGCACAATCGCCGAGAGCATAGATATCGGGATGGTGTGTTTGCAATGAGCGGTTTACCGTGATGCCACGGTTTACCGCGATGCCGGCTGCCTGTGCCATGGCGGTGCGGGGGCGCAGGCCAACCGCCGAGAGTACCACGTCGGTCTGTATGATTTCGCCATTGGCGAGAGTCAGGCGGTAGCTTTCATGAATTCTCTCGACGCGCCGGGCAGCAGTGCCCAGATGAAAAGTCACGCCGGCCGCTTCCAGCCTTCGTTGCAGGAAGGCGCCGCCGGGCTGGGGCAAAAGCCTTCCGAGAGGCTGTGGGCTGATATCGATGACACTTACCCGGTAACCCGCCACGGCGAGATCGTTGGCAAACTCGCATCCGATCAGTCCGGCGCCCAGGATGACAGCCTCTTTTTTTCCTTCCAGCGTGTCACGCATTCGCTGGTAATCATCGAGATCGTTCACCGACAGGATGTCTTCCGCGCCGCCGCCTTCCAGCGGCAGCCGGATCGGATCGGCGCCTATGGCAAGAACGAGCCGGCTGTATGTCAGCCTTTCTCCGTTTTCCAGCTCCACCGTCTTGCGGGCGGGATCGATGCCGCTTACCCGGCTGTGAGGACGGATCGTCATTTTCAGTTGCTCTGCCATTTTCTCCGCACTGGTCGTCACGATGGACGCAGGCGTCTTACCCGTAGCCAGCGCGTTTGAAAGCGTCGGCTTGGAATAGAAACCACCGTGATCCGCGGAAATGATCAGGATGGGCGTTTCGGCATCCAGCTTGCGAAATTCCCGAGCCACGGTATAGCCGGCAAGACCGCTGCCGATGATGACAATGGGCTGCTGGCTCATGCCTGGACCTCCGCCATCGATTGGCCGCCGCCCGTTGTGCCACGACCGCGGGTCTCCTGCTCGCGGATGGTCTTTCGGGCATTCTTTCCGCGCTTTCCGTGCGCTCCAGCGCGGCCAAGGCTATGAAGAGGAGACGTTCTCCAGCGAAATCCAGTCATTCGGTTTTCCTTCCAGATCGATCAGGTAAAAATTATTTCGGTTTGATTTCGATGCTTCAAAAAAGTTTATGGGAAAAGCATTCAGGAAACCTGCATTTCCCTGTATCAATTGCAGGACGGGCTTGCTCGCTGGTCGATGGTGGCGGGCAAAGCCAACCTTACCCAAGCCGCCATCAAGCTGTAACTCACGGAGGCTTGCGCCGCCGCAAGTTCCTGGCGAACTCGGTAAAGGGCAAGCCAAATTCATTTTCAAGCTTTTTTGCGCGTTCCGGCAAATCTTCCCATACACGTCTGCCGGGGTTTTGCCTGAAGGCGAAAGCAATCAGGTTGCCACGCGGATCAACCGCCAACGTCGCGACATGACCGGAAAAACTATTATCGATGCGCCTTAGGTAGTTCTGAAATCCTCTGCTTCTACTGAGCAGGTTGACCACCAGTATCCCATTGCGTTTTAATGCCGCGCGAGCATGATCATAAAAATCCGGGGTGCAAAGCGAGGCAACCTGGCAGCAATCGTCGAATCCGTCAACCATCAGCACATCCGCGCTGGCCGGATGATCGGCGACATATTCACCCCCTTCGCCGATCAACACTTGCAGGCGCTCATCATCGGGTGGCACGAAGAAATGATTGCGCGCGGCTACAACGACTTTCGGGTTGATTTCTATCACCGTTGCGCGGGCGCCATGCAGCCGGTGATAGACGAATTTTGCCAGAGAGCCTCCTCCCAAGCCGATCATCAGAATATTTGCCGGGCGAGGATTGAACAGCATGAAGCCCATCATGCAACGCGTATAGGCCAGTTCCAGCTGATTGGGAACAGTCAGCCTCATGGCGCTCTGCACCATGCTGTTGCCCAGGTGAAGCGAGCGCACACCGTTCTGCTCGCTCAAATGAACGCATGATCCGCCCCCGGCATGCCGGACGTTCAGTATTGGAAAGCTTTGCGCCAGACCCGTGCGTCTGTCCATGATCGCATCTCGATGACGCACGCGAGTTTAACTTTACAACTCGCCATATTTGACCTACCTTTCAAATGAAAATCCCGGAAACGAGCAAATCATCAATCAAGCATGAATAAGCCAATTGTAGCCCTCCTCGCGACATCTTGTCTTTTGTCAGCCTGTGCCGCCATCGGGTTAACGGAAAAAACACAAACGTACGGGGGGAAATTCACGGGGGATCATTCTGCTCTTGCACGCTGCATCGTGGACAAGTTGCAGGAGGACAACCGCTGGGTGATCAGAGGCCTGCAATATGACGTGTGGACATACCCCGATATCGAGGCCACCGAGATTTACGGCTATTCGCTTAGCGTGGTACCGGGCATTTACGCGCGGAACTCGCCCACCAACCCCGATGCGGTGGGCGTTTATTATGGAATGCCGATTCCCAGGACTCATGTCTACAGGCAGAGCGCCGGCCGGCCCGACATCAATCCGAATTATTCATTCGTGCTGACATTGAAACGAACAGACAATGCAACGGTGGTCGCCACGGGCAGCGGCAAGAGTTACGAGAGCGGCATTGCATGGGAAAAGCTGAAGGCATGCTCGGCTGAGTCAGGCAC
>DASVYI010000322.1:0-4972 GCA_036392275.1 Nitrosospira sp.
TTATGCCGGGCTGGCCTTCTTTACCATCGCCAGCGTCGGCCTGGGGCTGTCGATCTCGGCGGTTTCGGTAAACATGCAGCAGGCCATGCTATACACCTTCATGCTGATCATGCCGCTGATACTCCTATCGGGGCTGGCGACACCAGTGCGCAACATGCCACAATTCCTTCAAATCGCCACCCTGATCAATCCCTTGCGTTTCGCGATCGACCTGGTGCAGCGCGTCTACCTGGAGGGGGTCGGTTTATTCACGGTCATTCATGATCTGATCCCCCTGGTAATCATCTCGGCGATCACGCTCCCACTGGCCGCCTGGCTGTTTCGCCACCGGCTACTGTAAGTGCAGGGCTGCCCGTAGCGAGCAGGATGGGTGGCGCAAAGCGCAACCCATCATTGAATTTCACATCTCACCAGATCTTTTTCATTGTATGAACCGCTTGTAGGTCAGGCTCTGCCTGACGATCCAGTCTATTTGAGGTCAGCTCACGAAACGGAAAAAATCGTGCGATAAGCCAAGAGAATGAAGCGCCTGGAAGCATTCAGCCGAAAAACCACACGCTTGTTTTTTTAATTTCCTGATCTATAAAGAAGTGAAAAGGGGGATAACCGGAAATCGTAATTGGTGACTTGATGAGTCATGGAAAAAATTTTCGAAATGACCGGACTCAGCATTTCACTATTGGAAAACTTTCCACCCCAATTGCAGATCGCTGCTTCGGGTACCGTGCGCACCGGGGGCTGGTCCAATCCGAAGTTAATCCCTCATATCCATATCCATGCGCCGCAGGATGGGATCTACGGTTTCGATTTCGTCGCCGATCCACCCAAAGGTGTCGGGGGGCAGGTCATTTCTCCTATCGAAGTCACTGACCTCTGGGCAGATTTGCCTGAAGGCGTGAAAGGGGTGAGGGTGCATGCCGCGCAAAATTCAAAAACAGCGGTATTGGATCGGACGGGTCAGACCGATCGGCGCCCCAACCGCTTTATTCTCAGCGATTCCGATACTAACACGCGCATCGAATTTTTTCCCGTGACGCTCAAGCCATCTGGAGAAGGCCAGTCTGCGGATGCCAAGTTTGAATATCATGGCCCTGAAGGGCAGCTCGTGTTCCAGGGCGAAGATATTACCCATGAGCGAACTGCCCTTGGATCATTGATCTCTGTGATACTGAGACCTCATACGGATGCGGGAGGGCTCGATTTCGCGCTGGTGCTGCCGCCGGTCAACCTCGGAGGCAAGGGACGGCAGGAGTTCGAAACCGTGGGAATCAAGATACACGGGAGACACATGCTGGCTCCGGCTGGCGCCGAACTCTCGTACGAGGTACTACACCTGAAAGGCATCGCAGAAGATATCCCCATTCTATAAACGGGAATGGGGAAGATTGATGATGATTTCGTGCTGTTACTGCACAATCTCAAGACCCAAAAAATTGGGCCGAACAAGGTCGGCCCAACATGCAAAACAATAAGCCGGAGATACCCGGCTATTTTTTATAACTTCTAATCCACGACATTCAAGGAACCAGGCAGGTGGATGTTCCTTGGATGAAGCTGGCAATAGATGGTGAAGGCACCAGGCTTTTTAGCTACAAAAGAGATAGTTTTGGTTTCTCCAGCCTTGAGCACTTCTTTAATGCCGTATTCATCAATGGAAAATCCCTCGCTGATGGGAGATTTGTTCTCCACGGTGACCTTTACCGTCGCACCTTTCTTGATAACCAGGTCGTCAGGTTCATTGAGAACATTAAAAGCGCGAATATTCTTGACTGTCACACCTTCGATTTTGAGTTCCGGAATATTGGTGTCATAAGCATTGATAACGACCTTGAAGCTGTGTTCCGAAGCTTGCACGCCCCCGGCCAACAGCAATCCAAGAGCAGCACCTGCGAACATTGATTTGGTTATTTTCATCATATTTTCCCCTATTGACGTTTTAATGAAACAGCACTCACCCTTGTTTGGTGATTCCAGTCTGAAACTCTAGACGGGATAACCGGGAATGTCAATATCATTGCGTTCCCTTGCATTTCTTTAACTCTGCAGAACCCGCTCCGGAAGCGGCGTCGGCCTTGCGATTCGAAATTAAAGCGGGTAGGTCAGGCCATGTCCGGCCTGCAAGAATCGATAGCAGATAAAACCGGCTCTACCGTTCCGGCGCACTGCGCCGCGTTGGGCCAAAGTATTTTTTTAAAGGGATTTAATCTATAAATAAAAGCAAGGCTGGGGAAGAGGGTAGTAAGAGGGACGTTTCACACTTATGACATACTTAATATATAGATCAAAAGATATTGATTATATGAGAAAATAATTTGTGTTATCAGATACTATCCCATGTGTCGAGGCACGTACGCTGTCCGGGCTTTTTAATCTGCGTGTCAGGAAAACACCTGAATCTCTAGCCTATCGGCAGTTTGATGCCGCGGATGACATATGGCGGAGCTACACCTGGCGGGAAATGGATGCGTTGGTGACACGCTGGAAGCGAGCTCTGGCGCAGGAACATCTCGCTTCCGGCGAGAGGGTCGCGATCCTGCTACGCAACTCGGTGGAATGGGTTTGTTTTGATCAGGCTGCGCTGGCCCTGGGCCTTGTCATTGTACCGCTCTACCCATCGGATGCGCCAGACAATATTGTCTACATTCTGGCAGACTCCGGTGCTCGCCTGCTCCTTGTGGGAACGCAAGGGCGATGGGAAACACTGGCTCCGCTGTGCGCGAACCTGACAGGACTCAGGAAGGTTTTATCCATACAGCATGTGAGCGAGTCCCGTAGAACAACCGAGCTGGCTGAAGCAATTGTTGTGGAAAGTGTGGACAATTGGCTGGCAGGAGCCGGTTCGCCATATGCGGACGAGGGGGACGAGAGCGCCGGGGACCAGAAGAAAGAGCAGGTTGACGAGCAGACAGTGCATTATAAAACCGCCGAACCCGACCCTCAGGCGCTGGCAACGCTGGTCTACACTTCAGGCACTACGGGGCGGCCAAAGGGGGTCATGCTCACGCACCATAATATCTTGTGGAATGCGGAGGCGGTGCTCAAGGCAATACCTGGGTACCGAGAGGATGTTTATCTTTCCCTGCTGCCGCTCTCTCACATGTTCGAGCGCACCGTCGGCTATTACGTGCCTGTCATGGCCGGCAGCACGGTAGGTTTTGCGCGCTCGCTCAAGGATCTGTCGAAAGACATTGGCATTATTCGGCCGACACTGCTCATTGCCGTGCCCCAAATTTATGAAGGTGTTCGAACAAAAATCCGGCAGCAGCTGGAAGAGAAGGGAAAGTTCGCTCGTTTGCTGCTTGATTGGACTCTGACAATTGGCTGGGAACGTTTTTCCATCATGCAAAAACAGCCGGGGGAGACACACTGGTGGTATCCCTTTGCCTGGTCGCTGCTACGCCGATTGGTGGCGGGCAAGGTTTTGGCGCGGCTGGGCGGCAGACTAAGAATTGCGGTAAGCGGCGGAGGGCCGCTTTACGCGGAAACCGCACGATTCTTTATTGGCCTGGGATTGCCAGTGATACAGGGTTACGGACTGACCGAGGCCTCGCCTGTATTGGCCGCCAATCGGCTGGACGACAACATTCCGGATTCGGTCGGTCCGGCTCTGCCGGGTGTTGAAATCCGTATCAGTGGCGACGACGAACTGCTTGCACGCAGCCCGAGCGTCATGCTCGGGTATTGGAACAAACCTGACGAAACCCGGGCCGCAATCGATGCCGATGGCTGGCTGCATACAGGCGACAAGGCGCGCATTTTGAGTGGTCACATTTTCATTGCCGGGCGAATCAAAGAGATTCTGGTTACCGCAACAGGCGAAAAAATCCCGCCCGGTGATCTGGAGATGGCGATCACCCAGGATCCGCTGTTCGACCAGGCGTTGGCAGTGGGGGAGGGAAAACCTTACCTTGCCGCACTGCTGGTGCTCAATCGGCACGAATGGGAGAAACTTGCAAGCAGCCTCAATTTGCAAGCGGACGATCCGCACGCGCTATCGAGCCTGGTTGCGAAAAACGCCTGCTTGCAAAAAATCAGATTCTTGTTGCGAAGCTTCCCAAAATATGCCCGGGTTCGTGCGATCCATATGACACTTGAACCCTGGAGCGTGGAGAACGGACTACTCACGCCCACCATGAAGTTGAAACGCACTGAATTGCAGAAATGGTTTGTGGATGAGATTGCGGAGTTATATAGAGAAAGAGAACCTTCGCCTGCATGATACGCGTGCGAGCGCCTTCTGATCTTCCGCTTATGGGAGAGAGGCCCGGGGAAACGACGTTGCGTTCGATAGCGTACCGAAGGGCGGAGAAATAGCGAGTACTTGTTACAAACGTAACCGCAATCGGTATCAGCACCGTAGGTTCTTCAACCGATAATCACAGGAGGCCAACCATGGCAGACCAATCCAACGCAAACCGGTTTACGCTGAAAGGGCATCACATTGAAGTCAAGTACACGATCGGCGCCACGCCCGGCATTCCGGCGCTGCACTATAAGGAAGGGTCTATTTCGCGCGATTTCAAGGCGAATGAAATCACCACGGATCAAACAGCGCTTGGCCGGCTTGTCTCCGTTCCGCTTGCAAAATCGGTGGATACAGGTGGAACGACTTTCGCCTTTTTTCTACCGGATATCCAGGTTGCGCGAGGTCAGCTGGCCGATTTCACGACTGTTGCGATACGTGAGGAATTCAGCGGGCCCAACTCGGTTCCCCACCGGCCCACAACCTGGCATAGCTTTGTGCTGCATGGCACGGCGGAAAACGTGATCGTGCCGCTCTAGTCGCTTGCCGAACTCTTTGTGTCGTGGTTCGGCAATCGCTGCCTGGAGGCTGCCTGGAGCTGGAGAGTAACTATTTTTGCGCGGAATGCGCTTCCTGAGGAGAAACAGACATGCCATTGGATGCCTATGGGATGCTGAAAGGCCGCCCTATAAATCGCCAGCTCGCCTCGGGTGCCAACCCCCGCATTAC
>DASVYI010000323.1:0-3168 GCA_036392275.1 Nitrosospira sp.
GGTGGCGACTACCGGGTCGCAAAAGACCGATCTCGGCGATACCTTTGATTATAATGTTGCGCTTTCCTATGCTTTCATCGGCGTGGCCAAGAACAACCTTTTCGTTGATACCAACGCCGCACCGTGGACAGCCGTTC
This sequence comes from Nitrosospira sp., assembly GCA_036392275.1. Taxonomy (GTDB): domain Bacteria; phylum Pseudomonadota; class Gammaproteobacteria; order Burkholderiales; family Nitrosomonadaceae; genus Nitrosospira. Next base: position 138 of record DASVYI010000323.1, read on the forward strand.
TGGAACTCAACGGCATGTGGCAGGATCGCCAAAAAACTGCGGGTCTGATCGATCCCAACTCGGGCGGAAATGTCATTTTCATTTCACCCGGCATCAGATATGCTGGCGGCAAGAACTGGAATACCGCACTGTCGATCGGCACGCCGATAGTCAAAAACTTTAACGGGTATCAGACACCGCCGGATTACCGGATCACCTACCGCCTGGTTTTTTCGTTCTGATGCAAGCGCGCAGGGTGGTGGATTTCAACCAAACGTAACAAGAAATGTCGGGCTTATTGATTGTGAAAACGACTTGCACCCGCCACAAGGCAGCAGCAAGCAAGCCTCGAAGGTATTTCCGGCAGCGCAGCCGTCAGGTATGCGGCTGGCTGTTGTTGATCGTTGCGGCGGCGTTCAGCACCCCGAGCTACAGCGATCATGATCGATTGACAGCCGGAACAGCGGATTACACGCATTACCCACACGGTGGCGGCCTCGCCGTCACGGCCGCCTTCGGGCCGGATGGCCGGTTGTGGCGCATCGTACCCGAGAAACAGCATGTCTATGTGGATTATTCGACCGACCTGGGTAAAACCTTCAGCGCGCCGGTACGCATCAACCATGAACCGCAGCGCATCAAGGCGAGCAGCGAGAATCGGCCGGGCATTGCCGTCGACCGTTCCGGCAAAATCTACGTGACTTTTGCCGCGGAAGCCACGCAGCCGATCACGCAATACTCCAGTGTTTCCACCGATGATGGGGAGAGTTTTTCGACCCCGATACCCCTGAGCGATCAAGCAGCGGAAGCAAATTCCTTCGAAGGCCGGATGGCATTGAGTCCTTCGGGAAAGGTGTATGTCTTCTGGCTGGATGAGCGCGACCGCACCGACTGGCGGCAACCGGGCAATGCGATCTATTTCGCCACTGTTGACGGCCAGGGCGGCGCCAATCCCGTCAACAGGAAACTTTCCAGCACTGTTTGCGAATGCTGCCGCATTGCTGCCTCGTTCGACAGCGACGGCCTGCCCGTTGTGCTCGCACGCTTCGTTTATCCGGGCGACATCAGAGATCATGGTCTGGTCAGGGTGCGGTCCGACGGCGAAGCGCCCATTACCTGGCGGGTTACCTTCGATCAATGGGAAATCAAGGGTTGCCCGGAACACGGGCCCGCAATCTCGGTCGGCAACGATAACCGGTATCACATCGCCTGGTTCACGCAAGGAAGTGTTCGCCAGGGGTTGTTTTACGGCTATTCCTCCGACCGGGGGCAGCACTTTTCGAATCCCATGCCGTTCGGCACGCCCGGACGATTGCCCAGCCATCCTGACGTTCTGGCTCAGGGGATTCAGGGAAAGGATGTCATTCTGACCTGGACCGAGTTCGACGGCGACAAAACGTATCTTCTTGTCATGCAGTCGGGCGATGGAGGGCAAACCTGGCTGCAACCTCGAACGATCGCGGAAAGCAAGACCAGCACGGACTTTCCGTTTCTGCTGGCCGGTAGCCGCGGTGTTTTCGTATCGTGGAACAGCAAGAAAGAGGGCTACCGCCTGATAAGAGTAGCCCCTGCAGCTTTGCCGAAGACCAACTGAATTACCGGGCTGGCTTTCCCAACCCGTTTTCAGGTCACCCAGAGGTGTCGGAATCGCCGACCCTGGAGGCAAGATCGAGGGCCAGCCGCTTGAGCGTTTCACCTTCCTCCAGTCCGTCCAGGAACCGCTGGGGAATTCCCGACAGCCCGGTTTGGGCGCCCGCAAGCGCGCCGGTGAGTATGGCGCGTGCCTGGTTTTGTCCTCCGCCGTTTATTGCGTGGAGCACAGCCGATTCAAAGTCATCGCGGAAACGAGCGGCAAGGTAGTAGGCGGCGGGAAGCTGATGATAAATCGCACAGGGCATGCCGTAGACGATCGATACCTTCCATGCGGGCTCAATGCGGATATCCGGGTCGGCCGCGGCCTCGGCCACATAGGACGGCGTGAGCAGGGCGTCCGGGGAGGCAAATCGTCCCGCGCGCGGTGGATCGGGGTCGCCCGGACGGGGCGGTTGCAGATCGGCGAACGTGACCGCGTGAAAGGGCAGTTTTCCCGTCTTGACCAATCGCATGAGTTTGCCGGACAGACTCTTGTTAAGTGCATGCCCTTGTACCAGAAGGCCCAGCACCGCACCATACGCGACCGTCATCGAAACCACGGTATCATCGATCTGGGTAAGCCGGGTGTTGTCCGAAATGGTGACAGCCAGCTCGTGCGGCTGGAACGCATAGCGAACGGCCAGCGCGAGCGTGCGCTCGATCGCTTCGGTGGTATCCGCGTGAGCACCCGTTTGTCCCCATGGCAATTTCTGCTGCACACGGCGGCGCCAGGCCTCTCGAATCGATTGGCTGGTGTAGCCGCCCGGCCCATTCACCGGCGTGCCGTCGAGCAGCGGAAAAAGCTCCTCGTCCATCCGGCGGCAGAAATCCGCTTCGTCGTAACCGCCGCGTTCCACGAGCGAGCGCAGCATGAGCGCGAGAATGATGCCTGCCTGCGAGAGCTGGCCCGCCTTGAGGCCGCTGTGGTACCGGCCTGGTTTGGGATCGGTGTAAGTCGTGATCCAGCCGCCGTAGTCGCGGCGGAGTTCGGCGAGGTCATAATACCAGTGGGGACCGAGCCCCATGGCATCGCCGATGAAGGCTCCCATGATGGCGCCGGCGGCACGGTTCTGGACGGCGGTATCTGACATGATCTGATCCTCCTCTCTCAAGATTACGGATAAACCGGCCCAAGTCTGCTGCTGGCAGAATCTGGGCTAGTCTGACTTCACCCGAAGCCGATCATCCAAGCTTCGTCAATAATATCTTAATATCTCAACCGGATACACAACGGTATAAAATCAGCCGGATCGTCAGCCAGATCGTCAGTCAGATCGTCAGTCAGATCGCATAAAGGGAGGGCAGCCATCATGGACAAACTTGCAGTCATCGCAACGTTGTTATTCTTGAGCTGGGGAGCAGAGGCAATGGTACAGGGAAAGGAAGTGACTTATCGCAACAATGGCGAAGTATTGAAGGG
>DASVYI010000324.1:0-3253 GCA_036392275.1 Nitrosospira sp.
TATTACTGGCTTTGATGCTTTTGCTGCCCTTTGCGGCAACCTTTTTGTGGTCCGATTCCTGGGCCAAGGAGGCGGTTCCGGTCGCGGAGGATCCCGAACTCGAGCGGCGCATGATCGCGCTATCCGAGGATTTACGGTGCCTCGTGTGCCAGAACGAAACAATCGCGGCCTCGCGGGCGGATTTCGCCAATGATTTGCGGCGCGAAATCCGCGAACAGATGAATGCGAATAAAAGCGATAAGGAGATCATCGATTTTCTGGTGGCGCGTTATGGCGATTTCGTGCTTTACCGCCCGCCGGTCAAATCCACCACACTATTCCTGTGGTTTGGCCCGTTTATCCTTCTTCTGGCTGGAGCAATAGTGCTGGTCGTCTACCTCAAGGGCCGCCGCAAGCGCATCGAGGAACCCGTGCTGACCGAACAGCAGCTCAAGCAGGCCGAGGCTCTGCTAAAGGAAGGCAAAGGTAACAACGCATGACGACATTCTGGGTTGTCGCCGGCATATTCATCGTCGGCGCGCTGCTATTCGTTCTTCCCACGTTATGGAGCAAAAGGGAGCGCCGGGCCGGCGTGGCACGTGACGCGACCAACGTGAATATTTACCGGGATCAGCTCGCGGAGCTCGATAGCGACTTGCGCAGCGATATCCTGACACGTGAACAGTATGAACAGAGCAAGCGGGAATTGCAGCAACGCATGCTGCAGGACATCCCGGCAGGGGAAACCGGACCAGCCGCATCACCCTCAATAATGAGTGGCAGAAGTAATACCGCAACCATAACGATAACGACGCTTGCAGTACCGGTACTGGCGGTTTCCCTTTATCTCTGGCTGGGCAACACGAAAGCCCTGCTGCCACAGCCCGCGATGGAACAGGCTCCCATGTCGGCGGAGGGAGGCCATCCGGATTTTTCATCGGTGCTGCAGAATCTCATCACCCGGTTGAAGGATCAGCCCGATGACATCGAAGGCTGGCTCATGCTGGGACGGACCTATGCGATGATGCAGCGTTTCAACGAGGCGAAGGAAGCCTACGAAAAAGTGATGGCCCTGACTCCAGACGATTCTGGAGTCATCACCGACTATGCCGACATCGTGGCGATGACGAACAATGGCAGCCTGATCGGGAAACCTCTCGAGCTGATCGACAAGGCGCTGCGTCTCGATCCGCAAAATCCCAAGGCGCTGGCGCTGGCGGGAACGGCCGAGTTCGAGCGAAGAAGATACAAAGATGCCGCCGCCTATTGGGAAAGATTACTGGCGCTCATCCCTCCGGCGGAAACGGAACTGGCGGAGTCGGTCAGGAACAGCATCGCGGAGGCGAAATCCCTGGCATCGGGCAAAGGCAGCACCGTGGCCAGAGCGCCCGATCAGCCATCGGGCGGCCAGATTCCTCCTTCTGCTGAAAGCAGGTCCGGATCAGCGCCTGTGGCAGGCGCGGCCACATCCGGCACGTTGTCCGGTAAAGTGACGTTAAGCCCTGCTCTGGCTGGCAAGGTCTCTCCAAACGATAGCCTGTATGTCTTTGCCCGGGCTAAAACAGGACCAAGAGCGCCGCTGGCAACGCTGCGCCTGCAGGTCAAGGATTTGCCCGCGACTTTCTCCCTGAACGATTCGATGGCAAGGTCCGGCGTGCAGTTGTCCACCTTCCCCGATGAAGTTGTCGTGGGCGCTCGGGTTTCCAAATCGGGATCCCCCATGCCGCAAAGCGGTGACCTGCAAGGTCTCAGCCAGCCAGTCAGAATCGGCGCCACGGGAATCAGTGTCGTAATCGATCAGCAATTACCTTAAGAATAACTCCAAACAGATCCTATATCGTGCGACGATGGCTTTTACGGAAAAGCCATCGCGCTCCTCTCACGCTGCAAATCGAGTTTTAACGTATGAGGCGTAGGGCGTCAATAAGCGAAAGCGCATTGCGCCGTATGTCAACCTTCATACTCAAGCGCATCTTCATCCCCACGGACCAATCTGTCGGGTAACCCCTCCTCGCCCGGTCGCACAGCGTTGCCAATACTTGCTCACTGCGCACCACCAGAACTTGGGCGCATTGTTCAGTAATCGGTAATGCTTTGAAAAAAGACTCCGCTACACACGGCGCAACTGGTGATTAACCCATAGCGCCGCAGTAAGCAACAGCAGCGCCCCGGCCTGATGCGCCGCAGCCAGCGGCAGCGGGACCACAAGCAATAATGTGGAGATACCCAGGCTTATCTGTATCGCAAGCATGACGACCAACAGACTGCATGCGAGGCGGGCCGATCCGGAGAGAGGCACGCTTCTGGATTTGTACCAGAAAACCGGAATCAGGATTGCCAGCGTCCACGCGATCATCCGATGGTCGAATTGCACGGTTGCCATGTTATCGAAGAAGTTTCGGTACCATGGCTCCAGCATGAATATCTCGGGCGGTATGAAATGGCCGTTCATGAGCGGAAACGTGTTGTATGCAAAACCCGCCCGAATCCCCGCCACGAAGCCTCCCGATAAAATCATTATGAATATCAGGGCGGTAATGGCGACTGAAAAACGGTGGAGACCCCGCAATCTGCTGTTTCCAGGTGACGTGCCGCCCGAGGAAAGCAATTCCAGCGCCACCCAGAACATCGCCGCATAAATGATAAAGGCGAGTCCCAGATGTGCCGTCAAGCGGTATTGGCTGACGTGAGGATTATCGACCAGCCCGCTCTTTACCATGTACCATCCCATGGCGCCCTGCAAACCACCCAACAAAAAAATTCCTGCCAGCTTCATGCCTAAATCGCGGTCGATTGCCCTTTTAGCCACGAAATATAGAAATGGAACAAAAAAGGCCAACCCGATGACGCGCCCCAGCAGCCGGTGGAAATATTCCCACCAGAAGATCCCCTTGAATTCATCCAGGCTCATGCCCAGATTCACCTTTTTATATTGAGGTGTCTGATGGTATTTTTCAAAAAGCTCGTCCCAATCTTTTTGACCGAGCGGCGGCATGGTTCCGACAATGGGCTGCCATTCGACAATGGAGAGGCCCGAATCGGTCAGACGGGTCACGCCGCCGACGACCACCATGGCAAACACCAAAGCACAGCAAGCCAGCAACCAGACGGCGATGGATTTCTGCATGATAAAAATTGGAGATTGACGGTTAACTGAAAATTAAACCTAAATCCGGCAGTTGGACGGTGTGGAGTGTGCGATTTTTGGGGTGCAGGGCAAGGCACATCATAGCGATAAAGTTAAAAAATGAGCGGTCAACTGCCGGATTTAGGT
>DASVYI010000325.1:0-4727 GCA_036392275.1 Nitrosospira sp.
ACTTGATCGATTTAGTCAACTATACCGATCTATACCGATCCGCCGCACAATGCGCGCATAGCGAAAATGTAAAAGGAAAGGGATGATCCTGGAGACGCTCTGGAGACGGTATGCCGGAGAAAATATTCGGAGACAAGAGAACAGAGGATAAGGGAATAGAGGAATGGGGAAGGAATCAGGCGTAAAAGAGCCCTACCCGCGGCGCAGCCTCATATGGGCTTTGACCAGTTCGATTGCCCGGCAACGAAATTGATCGCCAGCCGTATCTTTCACCCACATGTGCAGCAAACCGATAAAGAACAGGTGAGTATCGATGGCCAACTGGGCAGGATCATGGGATAGATGCAGTTGATCCTGAGCTTGCGCGCGCTCGTAAGCCAATTGCATTTTTTTTGCGATGTCCGAACAGTTGACCAGAATCTGTTGTAAAACCTCCGCAAATTCACCGACATATTCACATTTGATCATCATGATCTCGTAGAGCTGCCGCGTCTCGGTGCTATTGTCCAACATGTGTGTGATTCCGCACAGAAAATTCTCTATGCAGGTAAGGGGATCGTCGGCGCCTTCAACCAGCAGCGTATCATCTATCCGGTCTATCAATGGCAGGAACACCTGCTCGCGCATCGCCTGAAACAGCTCGATCTTATTGTTGAAATGCCAATAGATGGCACCGCGCGTAACGCCTGCCTGTGCCGCGATATGCTCCATCGTGGTACGGCTGACGCCGCGCTCCAGGAAAACCTGGCGCGCCGCTTCGATGAGGCGCCGCCGGGTCAATTCCGCGTTTTCTTTCGTTTTGCGGACCATGGCTCTGAGTTCCGGTTCAAGGTTTGAACATTTCACTAATTCACTATTTACACCGACGCTCTTTTGATGAATAATTTACATACATACACGAATGTATGCAAGTATTTTTATCAAAAGCGGAGTTGATGATGACAGCTGTCAGCGATTATCGAAACAAACACCGCAATTCGTTGGCGGTCATCCTTTCAAAAGCGGTACTCGTGCTGACGGCAGGCGCTGTGGTAGCGGCGTGTGGCAAAAACGGCCAGATGACCGGCCAACCCCAGGAGGGCATGGCCCTTCCTGTCAGTGTCATCGAAGTGAAGCCCGCTACGGTCCCCATCAGTGCCGAGGCCGTTGCGCAAACCGAAGGCGCCAAGGAAGTCGAAATACGGCCTCGCGTAGGAGGTATCCTGCTCAAACGGCTGTATGAAGAGGGCGCGGCGGTCAAGGCAGGCCAGCCCATGTTCCAGATCGATCCCGTACCCTACCAATATGCCCTGGATCAGGCTAAGGCCCAGCTTGCCGAACAGAGGGCGCGCATCGTACAGACCGGACGCGAGGAGAAACGTCTGCACGAGCTGCTGGCAGCACAGGCCATCAGTCAGCGTGAATATGACAATGCGGCATCAGACAATGCCATCGCGCGCGCCGCCCTGCAGGCGGCCGAGGTTCGCGTGCGCGACGCGGAACGCAATCTCTCCTATACGTCGGTAACTGCACCGGTGAGCGGTATCTCCGGCCGCTTCCAATTTTCCGAAGGTGCATTGGTGGAGGCCAATAACAGTCTGTTAACCACGATTGTCCAGCTCACGCCCATATGGGTGCGCTTCAGCCTGTCCGATAACGAGCTTGCTCAGCTCGGCGGGCCTTTGACCGAGCAAAAGGTGAAAAAAGTTACGCTATTGCTGCCCAACGGCACCGAATACGGAAGGGAAGGCGCACTGAATTTCGCGGCAAGCCAGATAGACCCGGCGCTGGGGACGCAACAACTGCGAGCGACCTTCGATAACAGCGATCACGGCTTACTGCCCGGGCAGTTCGTCCGCGCGCGCGTTACCACCGGCGAGCGTAGCGGTGTTTTCCTCGTGCCCCAGGTAGCGGTGCAGACATCGGACTTAGGCAAAAGCGTGTATATCGTAAATGACAAAAATGAAGCGACCGTGCGCCCGGTCACGGCAGGGCGCTGGATCGGCACGGATTGGGTAATACTTGGAGGCCTCGCGGCCGGCGACAAAGTCATTGTCGATAACCTCATCAAACTTCGCCCCGGCACGCCCGTTTCGCCCCATGCCCCGGGAGAAACGCCTGCCGCTCCGCCCCCCCCGTCCGCTGCGGACAAGCAAACGTAAAACGGCCGTCATGGGTAGCACATTCTTCATTACGCGGCCGATTTTCTCATCGGTCATATCGATCATCATCGTTCTTGCCGGGCTGGCTGCCGCGATGCAGCTGCCAATCGCCCAATATCCGCAGATCGCGCCCCCCACTGTCCTGATCACCGCGACCTATCCCGGGGCGAGCGCCGAGACGCTGACCAAAACCGTCGCGGCACCGATCGAAGAACAGTTGAGCGGTGTCGAAAATCTCCTGTATTTCAATTCCAGCGCCGATTCGAGCGGTACGCTGACCATTACCGTTACCTTCGAGGTCGGCACCGATGTCGATCAGGCGACTTTCAACGTCAGCAACCGAGTCAACATCGCCCTGCCACGCCTGCCGGATGAAGTCCGGCGCACCGGCCTCATCATACAAAAACGCTCCAATGATATCCTGCTGGTGTTCATGCTGATCTCCAAGGAAAAAGGAAAGTATGATCCGCTGTATCTGAGCAATTACGCCACGCTCAACGTGCTGGACGAGCTCAAGCGCACCAAGGGCGTCGGGGATGCGATCGTTTTCGGCGGTCAGGACTACTCCATGCGCATCTGGCTGCGTCCGGACCGGATGGCACAGCTCGGGGTGACCACCACCGATATCGCCACGGCGATTCAGGCGCAAAACGCGCAATACGCTGCGGGCAAGATAGGCCAGGAGCCCGCGCCCGCTGATCAACAACTGATCTATACCGTCAATGCCAAAGGCCGCCTGCTCGAACCCGAGCAATTCGGCAATATCATCCTGCGCGCGGACGGACCGCGAGGTGTCCTCCATCTCCAGGATGTCGCCCGGATCGAACTCGGCGCACAAAGCTATGATGTGCGTACCGCCCTGAATGGACAGCCGGGCGCGGGCATTCCCATCTTCCTGCAACCCGGTGCGAATGCGCTCGACACGGCGGAAGCGCTCATGGCCAAGATGGAGGAGTTGAAACAGCGTTTTCCTCCGGGAATGGACTATGTGGTGCCCTACGATACCAGCAAGTTCGTCAAGGCATCGATGTGGGAGGTGGTCAAAACGCTCGGCGAAGCGCTGGTACTGGTGGTTTTTGTCGTCTATCTGTTCCTACAAAGCTGGCGTGCGACGCTCATTCCCATCATTGCGGTGCCCATTTCCCTGGTGGGCACCTTTGCCGGCTTGTGGGTATTCGGTTTTTCCATCAATACGCTTACACTTTTTGCCATGGTCCTCTCTATCGGGATCGTGGTGGACGACGCGATTGTCGTATTGGAAAACATCGAGCGCTTGATGGATGAGGAGAAACTGTCGCCATTCAAGGCGGCCATTCGCTCCATGGAACAGGTTGCCCGCGCCGTGGTCGCCATCGTGCTGGTGCTCTGCGCCGTGTTCGTGCCGGTGGCTTTCATGGGTGGCATCGCCGGGGAGCTGTATCGCCAGTTTGCGGTAACGGTGGCGGTCGCTGTCACGATCTCGGGCGTGGTCGCGCTGACACTTACCCCGGCGTTGTGCGCCATTCTATTGAAGCATACCCATGGTGAATCCGCGTTCTTCCGCGCGTTCAATAATGGATTCGGTCGCCTGACCCATTTCTATGTCACCCTGGTCGGTACGACCATCCGGCACAAAATCATCGGCGCATTCGTGTTCACCGGCATTATCGGGGTTTCGATATATCTGATCGAAATCGTTCCAGGCAGTTTCGTTCCTCCGGAAGATCAGGGATATGTGGTGACCGCAACGATTCTGCCCGACGGCGCCACGCTGGCCCGCACCACCCGGACTGCCGAGGCGGTCCGTGCGGCCATCGCGGACGATCCGGCGGTATCGCACCAGTTTGTGGTCAACGGTTTCGATCTGATCGGAGGGGGAAACAAGACCAGCTCCGCCACCATGTTCGTTGCGTTCAAGGACTGGTCCGAGCGCACGGCTACTGCGGAAGATATCGTCAATAAGCTCTCGGCTATCGGCATGCAGCAACCCGACGGCATAGCGATCTCATTCAATCCGCCGTCCATCCGGGGTCTGGGTACAGCCGGGGGCTTCGAAGTCTATGTGCAAACCCGGGCCGGGGCGAATCCCATGCAACTATCGGCAGTCGTGAACAATTTCATCGATGCGCTGAACCAGGAACCACGCCTGGCCGGTATCGCTACCTTTTTCCGGCCTACGGTTCCCCAGTTCTTTATCGAAGTGGATGAGGCCAAGGCCATCTCGCAAGGAGTGAGAATTGCCGACATATATGCAACCCTGCAAAGTACGATGGGTTCGCTCTATATCAATGACTTCAACCGGCTGGGACGCACCTACCGTGTGCAACTGCAGGCGGAACCCCAATACCGCATGAAATCCGAAGATCTTGGCAGAGTCTACGTGCGGTCACAATCCGGAACGATGGTGCCGCTGTCGGCATTGAGCAATATCAACACGATCATCGGTGCCGAGCAACTGGAGCGTTACAATGGCCTGCTTTCGGCGAAAATCCTCGGCGGCGGAGCCCCTGGTGTGAGTTCGGGCGAGACCATCAAACTCGTGGAAGAGATTGCCGCAAAAAATCTTCCGGACAACTATCAAATTGCCTGGACAGGTCAGGCCTACCA
>DASVYI010000326.1:0-3927 GCA_036392275.1 Nitrosospira sp.
CCATGAGCAGATAAATGAGCCAGCGGCTCGCCGGGCTGGGGCGAAAAACATGTATCGTCTCTTCCGTCGAGCCTGTTTTCTCATCCCTTGCATCCCGTGTGATACGCCTGATGACGATTTTGCTGTTATCGTCCACTAGCGCCGGTCCTCCGGTTCTGCATCAATTCCTCAATCGCCGTCACAGTCTTGGGAGCCGCTGCCGTCAGCACCTCGCATCCGCTTTCCGTCACTGTCACATCGTCTTCGATGCGAATACCGATATTCCAGAAATGTTGGGGCACGTTATCCGCTGGCCGGACGTAGCATCCCGGTTCCACGGTCAGGGTCATTCCCGCATGCAGCGGGCGCCATTCTCCGCCGGCCTTGTACTCGCCCGCGTCATGCACATCCATACCCAGCCAGTGACCGGTGCGATGCATGTAAAAACGTTTATAGTCTTCCGACTGAAGCACCTGCTCGACACTGCCCTGGCACAGGCCAAAGTCAATAAAGCCCTGCGCAAGTACGCGCAGCGCCGCTTCATGAGGTGCGCTCCAGGCGTTGCCCGGCCGTACCGCGGCAATGGCTTCCGCCTGCGCGGCGAGCACCAGTTGATACAAATCCTTTTGGGCCGCGCTGAATCGGCCATTCACCGGGAAAGTGCGGGTAATATCGGAAGCATAGCCGTTCAATTCGCACCCTGCATCGATTAATAGCAAATCGCCGTCCTTCAGCCTGGCATTGTTTTCGACGTAATGCAGTACACACGCATTGGCGCCGGCCGCCACGATGGAAGTGTAGGCGGGGGCTTGCGCGCCATGGATCCGGAATTCGTGAAGCAACTCGGCTTCCACTTCATACTCGAACATGCCGGGCTTCGTTTTGTGCATCGCGCGGCGATGCGCACCCGCTGAAATTTCTGCCGCGCGGCGCATGATCTGAAGCTCTTCCTCGCTTTTGAGCACGCGCATTTCATCCAGCAAAAGCCGGATATCATGAATCTGGCCGGGCGCGGTAACACCACTGCGCGTCTGCTGCCTGACACGATTGATCCAGCCCGTAATGCGCGTATCCCATTCCGGGTCGTGCCCCAGCGCGCAGAACACGGCGGGCTGGTCCGCCAGCAATTTGGGAAGCATTTCGTCCAGCTTGAAAATGGAGTAGGTTTCGTCGAGGCCGAATGCTTCCCGCGCCGCTTCCGGTCCGTAGCGGAAGCCATTCCAGATCTCCTGCTCGAGGTCCTTGTCGCGGCAGAACAGGATGTGTTTCGGCTCGGCCTCGTCGCCGTTCGCCACGATCACCAGTACCGCTTCGGGCTCGGCAAAGCCCGTCAGGTAATGAAAATAGCTGTCGAAGCGATAGGGATAATGGGAGTCCCGGTTCCGCACGCGCTCCGGCGCGGTGGGGACGATGGCAACACCCCTATGCATCCGCGCGGCCAGATGGCGGCGCCGTTCACGGTAAGATTCGATCGGGATCATGGAGAGAGATTTTTACAGTATTTGCGGGAGAAGGCAAAGGAAGCTGCAAGCAAGTAAACCAGGTTTGATGGGTTGCGCTGCGCTCCACCCATCCTACGGATGAGCTGTGTGGGGATACGCAGGGGCGGCAGTTTTCAGGCGCAGATCGAGCTGATGCAGGCGCTCCGGCGTGCCGACGTCCATCCATGCCCCAGGATAATGTTCGCCGGCGATTTTTCCCGCTTCCATCGCCTGACGTAACAGGGGTGCAAGCTTTGTCGCCGCTCCCGGCGCGACGCCACCGAAAAGCCCCGGCAGATAAATACCGATGCCGCTGAATGTCAGATTGTTTTTCCCCGGGCGCCCAGCCCGGCCGCCATCGAGGACAAAATCGCCCATGAGGTGATGCGGCGGATTGTCCACCAGCACCAGATGCGCGAGATCGCCATCTGGATGGGCTCGCATGTTCCGCAAAACCGGTATCAGGCTCGAAAATTCGAGTTCGCAGTAAATGTCGGCATTGACCGTCAGGAACGGCTGCTCTCCCCCGCGACTCGGGCCATGTCTCAGGAGGGGTAGCGCCTGGGCAATGCCGCCCGCCGTCTCCAGAGCTACCGGCTCGCGCGAATAGCGGATAGAGAGGCCATAACGCCTGCCGTCGCCCAGCGCAGCCTCGATCATATGCCCCAGATGAGCGTGATTGATCACGACATCGGTAAAACCGGCGCGCTCGAGGTTTTCCAGATGGTATTCGATCAGCGCCTTGTTACCGGCGCGCAGCAAGGGCTTGGGCACGGTATCGGTCAGCGGGCGCATGCGCTCGCCACGGCCCGCCGCCAGGATCATGGCCTTGAATGGCAGCGTTTCAGAACGTGTAGCCAACTTTCGTTTCCGGCGGCTTGCCATGCACACCGCCTTTCCACTCATCCAGCAGCGTCAGCAGAGGGCTGAGTTCGCGGTAGCGTTCGCAGGCCTTGCGTAAATAATCCTCGACCAACGGCAAATCCCCGAGGTAGGCGCTTTTGCCATCGCGGTAATTCAGGCGCGCAAATATTCCCAGGATCTTGATGTGGCGCTGCACCCCCATCCACTCGAAGTCACGGTAAAAATCGGCAAAATCATGCGCAACCGGCAAGCCGACCTTTCGTCCCTGCTCCCAATAGCGGATCAGCCAGTCCAGGATGCGCTCCTCGTCCCAGCGGATATAGGCATCCCTGAACAGCGACACCAGATCGTAGGTGATGGGGCCGTAAACCGCATCCTGAAAATCGATGATGCCCGGATTGGGATCGGCTACCATCAGGTTGCGCGAGTGATAGTCGCGGTGCACGAACACTCGGGGTTGTGCCAGGTTGTTTTGCACGATCCGTCCGAAAATCCTCTCGAGCTCCGTTTTCTGTTTTGTGTCCGGCACGATTTGCAAGTGCCTGCCGAGATACCAGTCGGGAAACAGGCTCAACTCCCTTCGGAGCAAGGCTTCGTCATATTCCGGCAGAACGCCGGGCTTGCTCGCAAGCTGGATTTCAATGAGTGCGTTCACTGCTTCGCGGTAGAGCGCATCCGCCTTGCCGCCGGCGTTGACGGGATCGTTGTCCAGCGCATCGTTCAGTGCCTGGAGATACGTAGTGTTTCCCAGATCCGAAAGCAACAGAAAACCCTGCGCCAGATCCTGTGCCAGCACGGCTGGCACATGCGCGCCCGCCTCGGCAAACAATTCGGCCACATGCAAAAAGGGCCTGCAATCTTCCTGCTGGGGCGGCGCATCCATCACTATGAAGCTTTTACCGTCGACATGCACCCGGAAATAGCGGCGGAAGCTGGCGTCGGCGGAGGCCGGCGATAGCGTGAAGCGCACACCGGTCTCATTGGGTGTTTTATCGGGAATTTGTGAAAGAAACTGCGCTACCCGTGGCAACTGTGCCAATTGTGTCTGGAGCCAGCTTTCCAGAAGCTGCAAACGTTGCATGAATCGCGATTGCCTAATTGGAAGAAGTATGAGATTTTATCATGCGTACGTCACACGCATTCCGGCAGAATGCCGGGGTCGGAATTCAAGGAGGAAATCATGCTCAATCAAAAAGTATTGGACGAAGTCGTAACCAGGGTCAACGAGCTACTGGCTCAAAGTCCGGTTAAGGATGTGGAGAAGAATTTGCGCGTCATGCTGTCGGGCATATTCACGAGGATGGATCTGGTGACCCGCGAGGAATTCGAGGTACAGCAGGAGGTATTGAAGCGCACCCGTGAGAAATTGACCGAACTGGAAACAAAAGTCGCCAGGCTGGAGGCGGGCATGCCTTCGGATCAGATCGATGTGCCACCGGAAACACTGAATGATCTTTCCGAAACGGAATAAGCCGTCTGGCAGCGGGGACGGGTCAACAAAAGATCGGGTTATGCCGTAAATAAAAGATAACGGATTGGAAGGTAAATAGCTGCACGGCGTTTGCTGCCGCCATTTAGCGCCAAGTGCTGATTCTGCGGTTTC
>DASVYI010000327.1:0-7650 GCA_036392275.1 Nitrosospira sp.
CCTGGTTCCTCTGAATAATCTTCCTCGATTTCAACATGATCTGGAAACAGGCGAAGGCAATAAGCGTTTCCGATCCGTTCCCATGAAGGAATTTGCCCCGATTTGACTTCCAGGGTCTTCTGCAGCAACTCTTCCGCCCATTGCGGGTTTTTTTGTATATCAATGGTAAGGTAGGCGGTTATGAGGTCGTGAGCCGGATTGTCACGGAGACGTCCTGGCCAGGCAAAGCGATCTGTATTCATTGACGTAGCGGGAATGCTGTGTTGATTCTATTGCCTTGGGGCGGGGCAAAGCCAATCAGGAAAAACGCTCCACCGTTGCCGCAGTAAGCTGACGGCTCCTTCGTATCGGAGCCGGGTCTATTTTTGCCGCACCTCACCCAATTCGGAGAGCCCGCCGGGCAATTGGGTTCGGAATGCGCCGAAGCATACGAAATCGAGTTGAGAACCTGTGAGACTGAACAGTTATCGGGAAACATAGAAGAAAATTTGCTTCTGCCGGGATCATTTATATGTGACCATTTTCCGGTATATATCCCTGCTGCATTTGGCGGGTCTTGCACCGTAAAATTCCTCACAGTCCCGGGATTGACCCCGCCAGGACGCGAATGGAAACCTTTTGGGCGATTATCTTTCCATTCTCCGCAAAAAACGTGCCTCTGGTTCATCTGCAAGCCGTTATCAAGCGTAACCCAGTGAGGCAGAGCCGCGCACCCCACTTCAGCGAACGCAGAAAGCGGGAACAAAAAAAGTGCTGATAATCCTGCAAGAAAAATCTTTGTCATTCGAATGTTATACATTGCCCTTCCCTCATAAAACAATAAATTGAAACCGGTCAAGTTTATACTCAAAGTCCACCATCGTATTTGCAGGAACATGGCTTGCAGCCGATGCGTAATTCGCGTTATGAATGGGGATCGCGCTTGGGACCGGTTTTATCCGGCAGATTTTGCATTTTCCGCACACATTTCCTGCACTCGATTTTGGCAGCCATTCAGCCATTGACTGCCCGGCTTTGCCATGATCCCCGCTCTGCATCGGCATGACTGGCACGTATCGCCGCAGGAGGCGGTGACGATTCAGGAGCGCATGCGCTGCCTCGTGGAAACAGCCGACCGTCTGTCAGAGATCCTTTCCGTCGCAGGCGTTGACGTACGTTTCGATGAAGGCGGCCGAATCGCGCACGCGGCGGCTGCCGTGCTCTCTTTTCCCGATCTTAGGCTTATCGATGAGGCAGCAGCGCAACGTCCCGTGGTATTTCCTTATGTTCCGGGTCTGTTTGCCTTCAGGGAATTGCCCGCCGTGCTGGATGCGCTCGACCGGCTGCGCCAATGGCCGGATCTTATCCTCTGCGATGGTCACGGGATTGCTCATCCGCGCCGCTTCGGCATGGCCTGCCACCTGGGGGTGCTGCTGGACAGGCCCGCCATCGGCGTGGCCAAGACCCGCTTGACCGGAGGCCACATCGAGCCGCCACGGGAAGGGGGAAGCTGGGTCCCTCTGCAGGATGGGACCGAGGTGATCGGCGCGGTGCTGCGCACGCGAACGGGGGTCAAGCCGGTCTACGTATCTATCGGTCACCGGCTCACCCTGCAAACCGCCATCCGGCTGGTCATGGCTTGCACGACACGTTACCGGCTCCCGGAAACCACACGCCAGGCGCACAGGCTGGCCTCTGGCCACCAGGAGCCTTCAGACCTGATTCCCCGCCGGGCATAACGTATTGAATCTGAATCCGGCGAGCTGCCGGAGCCGCCATGATAACGAAGTCATCAAGGGAATGCTTTACGTTACAGGCAGTACATTACAGACCCTCGTCATCGGCCAGCCTGATCAGCATCCCTGCCAACCCCTCCACGACTGCCGCCATGCGGCAGTAATCCAGCTTCTCCGGGGTGTCCCGTGGCGAATGGTAGTCGGGATTACGGAAGAAGGCCGTGTCGGTGACCATCAGGGCGGGGTAGCCCCGGCGCCAGAAATTCAGGTGATCGCTCCAGCTCACGCCGGGCAGCCAGCCGAAGGCAGCCGTTCCCTCCACAGGAAAATCGGTGCCTGCCTTGAAGGCGGCCAAGGCCCGCTCGAGCAGCGGGCGTGAACGCAGATTAGCCACGAAGGCAATGAAGTTTCCCCGGTCCGGGCGGCCGCGGCCCAGGAAAGGTGGATATTGCTGGCTTCCGGGTTCGTCCCTGTAACAGCCCAGCATCTCCAGGGAAAACATGGCGCGGATGTCCTCCCCGCGCCGCTTGGCCGCACGGGCATAGACCGCGCTACCCATTTTTTCCCAGAAGAAGAAGGGCGGCTCTTCGTTCACGAAGGCCACCAGGCGAATCGTCCGGCCGGGCCGGCAAGCCGACAGGCGGCGCCCCAGTTCCAGCAGCGCGGCCACGCCGCTGGCGTTGTCGTCGGCGCCGGGGGAGCCGGGCACGGTGTCATAATGGGCGCCCGCCAGCACCACTTGTTCCGGCCAGCGGATGCCGGGCAGAGTGATGCTCAGGTTGACGCAGGAGATATCCACGACCTCGTACGCCTGGGCCTCGACGGCATACCTTTCATCCTGCCACCGGCTGCGGATGTAGTCGCAGGCGGCCGCGAGGGATTGCGGGCGCCCGACATGGCGCTCACCGATCTCCTCGGCGAGTTTGCGCACGTGCCCTTCCAGGGCTGGGGCCGAGACGGGGATGACTGCAATTTCGTCATTTTCGTCATTTTCATCATTTTCGTACTGGGCAGGCATGGGATTTTTCCATGAACGGGTCGACATTCCAACGGGACGATCACAACCGTCAAGCACCGCAAGCTCTATCAAACTGGATAAGCATAAGCCATGGTGTAATATGAATACCAGTCCCCATGGACCTGAACATGCCTGTCATTCATTACGCGGTGGCTGACTGGCTACTGAGTATGGCCGCGAGCAGCAGCTACGCACGAGGAGAACGAAATGGAATACAGCGAGCAACTGATTCAGCAAGTCTGGGAAAAAGCCCGCGTTACCACCGATATCAACGCGGATCAGTGGCGCGAGGATGAATGCGGTGCCTGGATCGCCCGCCAGCATTACCGGGACACCGGTTCCAGCTTTGGCTGGAAGATCGTCAATGTTTCGGCCGGCGGACCGGACACCCCGGAAAATCTGCGGCCGTTCCACCACCGCAATAGTTACGATACAGGCGGCCAGCGCGCGCAATGTCATGTCACCGCGGATCGTACTGGTCTGCCCCCCTTCGAGCACAGTTCCCAGCTTCGCAATCGAAGCGTTTGAAAACAAGGGATTATCCACTCGGATACAAGGCTGGTCGGCAGCTCACCCCCGGTATTCTGCCTGGGCGAACTGCACAGGGGGTTGATATCACCTGTAGTTACCAGATTGAACAAAAACGCTGTCTGCTGCTGACTCAAAACCCGAGGCGCAAATGATCCAGAAAATCATTTCGGGCGGGCAAACCGGCGCTGACCGAACTGCGCTGGACTGGGCAATAGCCCATGGCATCCCGCATGGCGGGTGGTGCCCCGCCGGGCGGCGCGCGGAAGATGGGGTGATCCCTGAGCGCTATTGTCTACGGGAGACGCCCGCGCGCGGGTATCGGCAGCGCACACAATGGAACGTGCGCGACAGCGATGCCACGCTGATCATTTCGCTATCGGCGGAGTTGACGGGCGGGTCGCTGGCGACGCGTGAATGGGCAAACCAGGTCAATCGCGCATGTTTGCACGTTTATCCATGTCCCGAGTGGCGCGCCGGGCTCCACAGTTTCGCCGAAACACACCCGATCCAGATATTGAATGTAGCGGGACCCCGCCTCTCGGGCGCGTCAGGCATTGGACAATTTGTGATTGAAGTCCTGGATGAAATATTTGCCTGTTGAGCGCATCACGGTCACATACATCACAGTCGTACGTGACTTGGCAGCCCGGCCCGCAACCTCATCGCGCATCAGCGTGGCCAGGCTATGCGTTCTGCATGCCTGTCCGCTGCAATCATTCGATATGATCTTCCCCATCTGAAGCATTGCTTCCATGATCTGCTTCGATTTCACAGGATCGGGGACATATAAAAATTGACCGCCTCTTCCGTGTTGTTATCGAACCATAAAGCGGGCGAAATTTTATGCGCGAATTGCATAGGTACTTTCCTTTCGAAGTAAACGAGGGTGATCGATGCTAACTTTATTATTGATCATCGGTTGACGCGAGACTAATCATTAATTGATGCGGTATGACTTCAATAAGTAAAACAAGGGTAAGGCTGGCAGTCATCTGCATGACATGCAGCACGAACCCGGCGTTTGCGCAGCCCCTTTCGCTCGCGCCTGCGGCCATGCCCGCCATGGGCACGATTGACGTCCGCTACCAATCCTATAACGTGGAAATGGCCGAAGTTGTCGGCGGCAATTTCTGGAAACCCTATGATCGGAAAAGCGGCAGAAAAAATCCGGCTGCTCCACAATCCAGATCTACCACATCGGCATCCCCGGACGGCGCGCATTTCCAGATAGGCCAAGGTGCAATGTTCGAGGCGCGGCGGCCGATCGACCTGGCCAACGCACGCCTGCGCAAGCTTGCCGCAGCGCTTGGGCCTGCCTACATCCGCGTAAGTGGAACATGGGCAAATTCGGTTTATTTTCATGACTCCGATGTTCCCCCGCCGGTCTCTCCGCCCAAGGGGTTCACCAGCGTTCTCTCCCGCAGTGAATGGAAGGGAGTCATCGACTTCGCGCGGAAGGTGGATGCGAAAATCGTTACATCCTTCGCCATCAGCCCGGGCGTCCGCAACAGCGCCGATATCTGGACAACGGATCAGGCTCGGAATCTTCTCGCCTATACACGATCAGCGGGCGGAGAAATCGCCGCAGTGGAATTCTTCAATGAACCAAACTTGCCGACGGAAGAGGGTGCCCCTCCCCCCTATAGCGCCGTGGATTTCGCGGGCGACTTCGCAATCTTTCGACGGTTCATCAAGACCGAAGCTCCCGGCATACTGATCGCCGGTCCGGGAACAGTCGGCGAAGGCGATGCGCTCTCTATCATAGCGACGAGCATGCCTTCGCTCACGACACTTGAAATCCTCGCTGCGCTCGCGCCGCCGCGGTTCGATATCTTCTCGTATCATTCCTACCCTGCAGCTTCGGTCAGATGCGCATTTTTCGGTCAGGAGACCCAGACGACCGAGGAAGATGCATTATCGGACAAATGGCTGAGACGTCCCGACCAGACTCATGTCTTTTATTTGAGCCTGCGTGACCGTTACGAACCTGGAAAACCGGCGTGGATTACCGAAACCGCGGACGCAGCGTGCGGAGGCAACCCCTGGGCTTCCACTTTCCTGGATAGTTTCCGCTACCTTGATCAGCTTGGCTGGCTTGCCAAAGAGGGCGTCCAGGTGGTCTTCCACAATACGCTCGCGTCCAGCGACTACGGCCTGCTCGACCCGGATACCTTTGAACCACGGCCGAATTACTGGGCTGCCTTGCTATGGCACAGGCTCATGGGCACGAAGGTGCTGGATGCCGGAAGTCCCTGGCCCGGCCTGAAACTTTATGCGCATTGCCTGCCCGGACACCCGGGCGGCGTAACAATCCTGGCGATCAACAACAGCCGGAACCAGCCCTGGTCGCTGGAGCTGTCCCTGACGTCGCACCAATACATGCTGACAAGTCATCAATTGGACAGCGCCAGCGTCGAGTTGAATGGAAATGAGCTCAAACTCCAGACCAGCGGTGAGCTACCCCTCTTGCAAGGGGAACGCTTCCCCGCAGGATATATCAACCTGCCCCCGGCGAGCATCACATTCCTGGCTATCGCAGAGGCTGGAAATGGAAACTGTCAATGACATCGCGGCAATATAAAAATATCAGCTGCATCGCTGCGTAGTACCCGCTACCCCGGGCTCATCGAGGTAGCAGGATCAATGGATGAACCACCTATTGATCGTGGATGAGATCCATCAGCCTTGACGAATGTTACGCCGGCATCTGATTCAGCGCCCGTTGATATAACTGAAGGTCTTGCTCGGAGAAACAGCAAAATACCACTTCTTTGAGCGAAGCTTCAGTTTCAACAAACTGCCGCGCGGTTTTGACCGCTATTTCCGTAGCTGCTTCAGCCGGGTAGCCATAAGCACCGGTGCTGATGCACGGAAACGCAATTGAACCCAACCCGTTGGCAACGGCGATTTCCAGGCTCCGCCGATAGCAGGAAGCAAGTTGTTCCGGTTCATTGCTTTTTCCTCCATGCCAAACCGGACCAACCGTGTGAATGACGTACCTTGCTTTTAGACAGTAGCCTTTTGTGATCTTTGCGTCACCGGTTTTACAACCGCGAAGCAATTTGCATTCCTGCAACAACTCCGGGCCAGCAGCCCGATGGATAGCGCCATCAACGCCACCCCCACCGAGCAATGATGAATTGGCGGCGTTCACGATTGCATCTATTTCCAGTTTTGTAATGTCGCCACGAATGGCATGAAGTTCTGTTGTCATCGATTGTTTTGTAACCAAAACTCTTGGCACGGGGCCGGCACTGCTTTCAGATGTCGAGCGCGATCTTGCCGAAGTGCAGGCCGCTCTCTTGATAGCGAAATGCGGCAACGATCTGCTCCAAAGGAAAATGTCTATCGATCACCGGACGCAACCCATTGGCTTCGATCGCCCGTATCATTTCCTCCTGCTGGCTGCGGTTACCCACCAACATGGCCTGCAAGCGCAATTGCCGGGCAAGCGCCAGTCCCACCGGCAATTTGCTTTCAAGGCCGCTAAGGATTCCGATTATCGCGATATGACCGCCAACGCGGCTCGCCAGCATGGACTGAAGCAGAGTCGACGGACCGCCAACCTCGACGACGTGATCGACACCGCGGCCATCCGTGAGCCGCCGTACGGTCATGCCCCATTCGGGATCGGAACGGTAGTTGATCAACTCATCGGCTCCAAGCTCCTTCAGGCGCGCAAGCTTCTTGTCGCTGGATGAGGTGGCAATCACCCGCGCGCCGGCCAGCTTTGCGAACTGCAGAGCAAAGATGGATACCCCACCGGTTCCTTGCACCAGTACGGTTTCGCCTGGCTTCAAGACACCGTCCTCCATCAGCGCTCGCCAGGCGGTAAGGCCCGCAGTGGTCAAGGTTGCCGCTTCGGCATGGCTATAGGCGCGTGGCGCCCGGGTGAAAGCGGTAGCCGGCATCGTCACCTGTTCGCGGGCATAGCCGTCAACACCGTCGCCAGGCGTGCGCGAAAAGCCTGCTGCTCGCGGCCGTCCATCGATCCAGTCAGGGAAGAAAGTGCTGACGACATGATCGCCGACCGTAAATTCGCCCACGTCCTCACCCACCGCGATTACCTCACCAGATCCATCGGACATCGGAATTCTGACCTCATGCAGGGCCACTGCTCCGCTCATCACTACATAGTCATGAAAATTAAGCGAGCTGGCACGGATCCTGACGCTGATTTCTCCCGGGCCAGGAGCGCGAGTTTCGGTGGTGGTGATAACAACTTTGTCGAAGCCACCGCCGGGCAACAACTGAATGGTTCTGTTATTCATGAGGCCAAAATTTCCGGAAAAAACGAAAAGAAGAGTGGCGCTGACAGTGCCCGGCTACTTCAAATTTCATAACGGTACGGTGCAATTTCTACCGGCCAGCGATGCCTGCTCAGAT
>DASVYI010000328.1:0-1868 GCA_036392275.1 Nitrosospira sp.
TGGGGTATTACAGTGGCGGCGCGGCCAAATTCGGCCAGGAGGGGGATTTTGTGACGGCGCCGGAGATATCTCCGCTTTTCGGCAGGGCTGTGGCGCGACAGGCAGCGCAGGTGCTGAAGGCAGTGAGGGGCGGCGATATTCTGGAATTCGGGGCGGGCACCGGCAAGCTCGCGCTCGATTTGTTGCTTGAACTGGAAAAACTCGGTAGCCTGCCA
Source organism: Nitrosospira sp. (assembly GCA_036392275.1). Lineage (GTDB taxonomy): Bacteria > Pseudomonadota > Gammaproteobacteria > Burkholderiales > Nitrosomonadaceae > Nitrosospira. The sequence continues at coordinate 216 of DASVYI010000328.1, forward strand.
AACCGGTATTTCATCCTCGAAGTCAGCGCGGAGCTCCGGCAACGGCAGCAGGACCTGTTTGAAAGGTCGGCACCCCGCCTCTTGCCGCAGATCAATTGGCTGACGCATCTACCAGCCGGATTCGACGGCCTGATACTTGCCAACGAAGTCATCGATGCCATGCCTGTGCATCTGGTCGCCTGGCGCGGCACTGATCTGTTCGAGCGTGGCGTGGTCATGGAGGATGATGAATTCAAATGGAGTGAGCGCCCGCTTACAAAAAGCGCGGGAAGGGGAAAGGAAGAGCTTTTCGAAGCCGCATGTGGGCTGAATCCACAGATCAATCCCGGCAACGAAAATGCCGGTGCCGGCGAATATATCAGCGAAATCAGCCTTTCCGCGCGGCATTTCATGCACAGCCTCGGAAACATGCTCGAAATTGGGCTGATTCTGCTGATCGACTATGGTTTCGGGCGCAGCGAGTACTATCATCCACAGCGTAATCACGGCACCCTGATGTGCCATTATCGCCATCGCGCCCATGACAATCCTTTTTATCTTCCCGGCCTGCAGGACGTCACCAGTCATGTCGATTTCACCGCTATTGCCGAGGCAGCCGCCACCTCCGGGCTGGAATTGATGGGCTATACAACCCAGGCACATTTTCTCATCAACTGCGGGATTACCGAAGTTCTGGCGCAAACTCCGGCGGAGAATATAAAAGACTACCTGCCGCTGGCAAATCAGTTGCAAAAGCTGGTAAGCCCGGCAGAAATGGGTGAACTGTTCAAGGTAATGGCCTTTGGCAGGAATATCGGCGCACCCCTTACCGGTTTTACCCGGGGTGATCGAAGCCGTACGCTGTAGATCACATGCCGATGCGCCTGCAGCGGCCTTGTTTCCGGCATGTTATGATTGAATGAGATTGAACGAGTCCAAAAAAAGCTTTTGAATTCCAAACTGAAACTCTGAGACGGGAGAGATAGCCATGGCGACGGTAAAACAATTATTGCAAGGCAAGGGACACGAAGTTGCCAGCATCGAACCGGACAAATCCGTATACGAGGCCATGCAACAGATGGCTGACAGGAACATTGGCGCCCTAGTGGTGCTTCAGGATGGAAAGTTGTGCGGCATTTTCACTGAAAGGGATTATTCGCGTAAGGCATACAAGCTGGAAAAATCTCCGAAAGATATCGCGGTGAGAGAACTCATGACGACTCAGGTCGCCTACGTGGATCCCGGCTATTTGACGGAGGATTGCATGGCGCTGGTTACCGAGATGCGGGTACGTCATTTACCCGTACTCGAAAATAATGAGGTCGTCGGCATTATTTCCATCGGCGACCTGGTCAAGGATGCCATTTCCGGAAAGGAATTTGTCATTGATCAGCTCGAACGTTACATATACGGGGAATTCGCCAATCCGAATACGGCGGAATATGCGGCGAAATACCGGTAAGCCGGCCACAATTCCTTCCCAGCCGCCAGAATATGTCAGCGAGATATTGCCCCGCCGGCTGGCGTCCAGATCCTCATCAGTAGAAACGAAACTGCCGCCAGCCAGCGCACTTTCTTCATACCGACCCGACCCGCAAGCGCCTTGCCAGCCCGGACCACGAGGGGTGCGCTGGCAAGCATCAGGGCGCACCACCAGTGCCATCGTCAACTTGG
>DASVYI010000329.1:0-6278 GCA_036392275.1 Nitrosospira sp.
CTGGCGGGCGCGCTGCTTGCCGTGCTTCTGCGCGGAATGCCCAATGATATTTATTTCCAGGTGGGGTTGATTACACTGATTGGCCTTGCCGCGAAAAATGCTATTCTGATAGTGGAGTTTGCCAGTCAGAAAATGAGGGAGGGGATGCCCGTTGCGCAAGCCGCGACTGAAGCCGCGCGTCTGCGTTTCCGTCCGATCGTCATGACTTCGATGGCTTTTGTGCTGGGGATTCTGCCACTGGTTTTCGCAACCGGAGCGGGAGCAGCAGCACGCCGTTCGATGGGTACCGGCGTATTGGGAGGAATGCTGCTAGCCACTTTCATTGCTACCATATTTATTCCTTTGTTTTTCACCTGGCTAAGCCGGAAGCGTGTGCCAGACGCCGATGGAAAGGCACGGGAGGAAATGACATGACAACCTCGGGCACGATGATCCCGCTGCTGCGGAAAAAGTCCGGCTCGCGGCGCAGACTTTTATTGCTGCTTTCAAGCCTGCTACTCGCGTCTTGCGCCATGGGGCCGGACTATTCACGCCCTTCGATCGATGCTTCCGACCGGTTTCGCATGGCGGAAACGGAAGGACAATCCATCGCCAATCTTCCGTGGTGGGAGCTTCTCCATGACGAGCAGCTTCAGCATCTCATCAAGCTGGCCCTCCTCGAAAACAAGGATCTCAAACAGGCCGTGGCAAGCGTCGAAGAGCTCCAGGCCCGCCTTGGCATAGCGCGCTGGGATTTCCTCCCCAAGATGGATATGAATGTCAATGCGCCGGCATTCGGGAAATTAGGGGGTTTTAGTATTCCTGGATTCGCAACGCCGTACAACTACTTTGGCCAGACTACTTTAAATTGGGAAATCGACATCTGGGGCAGGGTTCGCCGTTCCAATGAGGCCGCTCTGGCCGACCTGATGGCGCGCGAGGAAAACCGCCGCGCCGTGGTGCTTACCCTGGTAAGCAGCGTCGCGCAATCGTACTTCGATCTTCTGCAGTTCGACATGCAGCTCGATATTGCGCGCAATGCCCTGCAGTCGTGGGAAGAATCGGTCGCCCTTGCCCGGGCGCAACTCCAGGGGGGCGTGGTCTCGAGGCTCGACCTGGATCAGTTCGAGGCGGAACGGGCCAACGCGGCGACCCGAGTCGCGGAACTCCAGCGCCAGATGGTACAAAAGGAAAATGAACTGAGCGTTCTGGTGGGCCATAATCCGGTGACCATTACCCGGGGCCGTTTGCTGACCGAGCAGATGCTTCCTCCCGAGGTGCCTGCCGGCCTTCCTTCCGAGCTGCTGGAACGGCGCCCGGATATTCTGCAGGCGGAAAAAACGCTGGCGGCGGCAACGGCGAGGATCGGGGTGGCAAAAGCGGCGCGCTTTCCCAAGCTCACGATTACCGGTTTCCTGGGCGTCGCCAGTCCGGCCCTGTCAAAAATTTTGCTTTCCGGAAGCGAATTCGGGGTAGGCGGACTCGGGCTGGCCGGCCCATTGCTCAACGCCCAAAGCCTGGGGCTCGAGCAGCGCGCAGCCGAAGCCCAGGCACGGCAGGTTCTGGCCCAGTACGAGCAGTCGATCCTGGTTGCATTCAAGGAGGTGGAAGACGCTCTGGTGGCGGTTCGCACCGCCAACGACCAGCGCAAAGCGCAGCAGGAACAGGTCGAGGCGCTCCGCTCGGCGCTGAACATTTCAAATCTTCGTTATCAGGGAGGCATCACCAGCTATGTGGATGTGCTTCTCGCCAAGCGCACCCTGTTTGATGCTCAATTCGCACTGGCAGCGACACACCGCCTTCACCTGGCCTCGATCGTACAGCTCTACAAGGCCTTGGGCGGGGGATGGACACCGGCATAACGAGCGCCCCGGCCATCAGGATCGCAGGCTGATGGAATTAAATAGATAACGTGAGGGAAGGGAAGGTAAAGGAAGGGCCTTGCTTCGCGTTTTGCCCACCGATTCTCATCCGGCCGGGTAATCGTAAATATCGCTGATTTGGATCTTCCGGCGCCTCAACACCCATTCCCAAGCAGACCCTTTTCCCTTTCCTCATTTTTCCTTCTTTCCGCCACTTGGGAGGAGGCTTCAAAGCGGTGTTTGCGAGAACTGCCGGGTTGACCTAATCTTGCTTAGTAGCCCCTCTTTTCGTGATAGCCCTAGAGCCGAGCCTGTGAACCTAAATCCGTTAATTGACCCGCTCACTTTTTCAGTTTGCTACCATGATCTATAAATATTTTTTGCGAAACTTGACATTCACCTTTTTGGTGAGCCCGCTACAAGGCGGATTGCACGTTTTTTGCGGCACAGGGCTGCGTTGCAACTCCTTGGAATGGGGCGCCCCAGAGCGTCGCCCGAGGGGCCCCGCGAAGCGGGATCGGGCAGCGGCGGGGATGCCCGACCGAGCTTATGGCACGTGAGGGCGCCCGCATCCCGCCGAGGGGTCGCGCCTTCCTGCGGATGGGCACCGCTCCGCCCTGCGCGGTCGCGCCATTCCGCGTCGTTGCGCCTTGCCCTGCACCCCAAAAACCGCACACTCCACCCTGTCCAACTACCAGATTTAGGTTGAACGTAACGGTGCGCTGCCCGATAAAAATGAAGCTCGCCATTCACGATATCCCCGGCATCGTTCAATTGAGTATCGGGTTATTCCTGATCCTGCTTGCCGGTTGCACACAGAAAGCGCCCAAGGGTCCAACCCAGCCTGTCCCCGAGGTAGAAGTGATCACCGTGGCTGCGCAAACAGTCCCGGATGAGCCGGAGTTCATCGGGCGGACGGAGGCCTTTCGTCCCGTGGAGATCCGTCCACAGGTAACGGGGATCATCCAAAAAGTCTTCTTTACCGAGGGCCGCAATATCCGCAAGGGAGACAAGTTATACCTGATCGATCCTGTCCCCTTCAGAGCCGCCTATCTCACCACCCAGGCCAGGGTGGCGCAGGCCCAGGCGCGAGTGGTTCAGACGGAACAGGATGTGGCTCGCGTAAAGCCACTGCTCGCGGCGCAGGCCGTCAGCCGGAAGAATGTCGATGATGCCGTGGCCGAAGCGCTGGCAGCCAAGGCCACGCTGGAAGCCGCGCAAAGCGATTTGGTCAAGGCAAAATTCGACCTCGACAATACCTTGATCACCGCCCCCGTGAACGGCCGGATCGGCCGCAGCCATTTCTACGAAGGCAGACTGGTTTCCGCCCAGACAACCCTTCTGACCACCATCGATCAGCTGGATCCCATGTATGTCAACGTGAACGTTCCCGAGAGTTATCTGCTTCGGCGCCGGCGGGAGCTTGCCGAGCACAAGGTCCAGAGACCGGATATTTTTCACTTGCGTGGTGTGATGACATTTTCGGACGGGAGCGTGTATCCGGAGGAAGGGATACTGGATTTCGCGGATGTGACTCTACGGTCCGAAACGGGTATGTTGCAGGCGCGATTCACGTTTCCCAATCCGGAAGGGGGTTTTTCACCCGGACAATCCTACTTCTATCCGGGGCAATTCGTCAAAATTCGTCTCAAGGGATATATCCGGACCGGCGCGATACTCATTCCCCAAAGAGCCGTCCATCTGGGACCGAAGGGGTCATTTGTCTATGTCGTCGATAAAGACGACAAAGCGGAGCTTCGGCCGGTTCAGGCCAGCGCGTGGCAGGGGAACGACTGGTTGATCGCAAGCGGGCTCCATCCGGGCGAACGGGTGGTCGTCGAGGGATTTTATCGAATTCAACCGGGGATCAAGGTCAACGCCGTGCAATACCAGAGCAAGGAAACCTCTCCGGCCGGCGCCCCGCAGGAAAAAGCCAATGGGACCAATGGAGCCGATGGGAAAACATCATGATTTCCCATTTTTTCATTGATCGTCCCATTTTTGCCTCGGTTCTATCGATCATCATCGTGGTGACGGGCCTGGTTTCCCTGCAAAAGCTGCCCATCGCGCAGTTTCCGCAAATTACGCCTCCAATGGTGCAGATCGACGCCGATTATCCGGGCGCAAGCGCGGAAGTCGTCGCGGAAGCGGTCGCGCGCCCCATCGAGGTACAGCTCCCCGGCATCGACAACCTCTTGTACTACGATTCCACCAGCACCAACGACGGGCATATGACGATGAGGCTGACGTTCGAAATCGGGACCAACGTGGATATCGCGCAGGTTCAGACGCAAAACCGGCAACGCCTCGCCGAGCCGCAGTTGCCGGATGAAGTCATCCGGCAGGGCGTGACAGTAAAAAAAACATCGCCCGACCTGCTGGCGGTCATTGCGCTGAGCGCCACGGATCCGCGTTATGACACCGTTTTTCTTTCCAACTATGCTCTGCTCCGGATTCTCGATAATGTAAAACGGCTTCCGGGCGTCGGCGATGCGATCATCTTCGGCGGCCAGAACTACTCCATGCGCCTGATCCTCGACCCCATCCGCATGGCGCAGCTCGATCTCACTCCGGGCGAGGTCGCAAATGTCGTCCGCGAGCAAAACCGGGATTTTCCGGCCGGAAGAATTGGCCGCGAGCCCACGCCGCACGGCACCGAACTCACCATCCCGGTCATCACGCAGGGCCGGTTGAGCGATGTCAAGGAATTCGAGGACATGATTGTTCGCGCGTATCCGGATGGATCCATGGTCCGGATGCGGGATATCGCACGCGTGGAACTGGGCGCTCAGTCTTACGATCTGGAAGGGCGATGGAACGGGAAGCCCAACACGTTTCTTCTGACCTTTCTCTCCCCCGGAGCCAATGCGCTCGACACCGTTCACCGGGTCAAGCAGGAGATGGACAGACTGGCCAAAACCTTTCCACCGGGGGTCTCCTACGATATTCCCTATGACACCACTATTTTCATTGATGTCTCCATCAAGGAGGTGCTGAAGACGCTCCTCGAAGCAACATTGCTGGTCATCCTGGTCGTGTATCTTTTCCTGCAGAGCTGGCGCGCGACGCTCATTCCCGCGGTCGCCGTTCCCATTTCTCTCATCGGAACCCTTGCGGGCATGGAAGCGCTGGGGTTTTCCATCAATACGCTGACCCTGTTCGGCATGGTCCTGGCTATCGGCATCGTGGTGGATGATGCGATCGTGGTGGTGGAGAACGTCGAGCGCCATATGACCCAGGGCCGCCTGCCGCCCAGGGAAGCGGCAAAACAGGCAATGACCGAAGTGACCGGTCCCGTGATCGCGATCGTCCTGGTGCTGGCTGCCGTGTTTGTGCCGGTTGCGTTTCTGGGAGGGATTACCGGCGAACTGTATAAGCAATTTGCGATCACCATTGCCCTGTCTGTCGCCATTTCCGGGTTCGTGGCGCTTACCCTCAGTCCTGCGCTGTGCGCGCTGGTTCTCAAGCCAGGCCATGGTTCTCCCAAGGGATTCTGGAAAATGTTCAACCGATCTTTTGATTGGCTGCAGACGCACTATACCGGGGCCGTCGGAATCATTCTTAAACGATCACTGGTTGCCCTGGCCGTCTTCGGAATTTTGATTTTCGTGATCCTGGGTCTGTTCAGAACCATACCGGGCAGCTTTCTCCCGGAAGAAGACCAGGGTTATTTCATCACTATCGTTCAACTGCCGGACGGCGCTTCGCTGACACGAACAACTGAAGTCCTGAGCAGGGTGGAAAGCTACTTCCAGTCGATTGCGGCGGTCCATTCGACGGATACGCTCGCCGGCCAGAATTTCGTTTTTGGAACCCGTGGAACGAATCAGGCGACGATGTTCATTCCGCTGCACCATTGGGATATGCGTAAAAACGCGAATGAGCAGGTCCCCGGTCTTATCGCGGCAGCCTTTCAGGAATTTACCAAAATCCCCGAGGCCCTGATTCTTGCTTTCAATGCGCCCTCGATCAGAGGCCTCGGCTCCACCGGGGGCTTCTCGGTGCAGTTGCAAGATCCCAGCGGAGGCGATTTCGCTCAATTCGCCGCGGTCGCGCAGGAATTTGTCGCCAAGGCGGTGGAACATCCGGCGATCGCTGCCGCCAGCACCAATTTTCGCGTGAGCGCCCCCAGGCTCTATGCCCGGGTGGACCGGGAGCGGGCCAAGGCGTTGGGCGTGCCCATTTCTGAAGTTTTCGACACCATGCAGGCCTATTTCGGGAACCTGTATATCAACGATTTCGTTAAATTTGGCCGTATTTACCGCGTGCAAACCGAAGCGTTGCCGGAATACCGGTCCAGCCCCGAAGATATCGGGAAAATCTACGTTCGCGCCCAGAACGGCACGGAACGCGCCATGATCCCCCTGGATTCGGTCGTCGATACGGAATTCAGCAGCGGACCGGACCCGGTCACGCATTTCAACGGATTCAACACCG
>DASVYI010000330.1:0-1928 GCA_036392275.1 Nitrosospira sp.
GCAAGGCAGGGCTGGTGTTCAATCCGGCGACGCCCCTGAACTATCTCGATCACGTGCTCGACAAGCTGGACCTGGTGCTGATCATGTCGGTAAACCCGGGTTTCGGCGGACAGAAATTCATCCCGGAAGCATTGCCCAAACTCAAGGCGGTGCGTCAGCGCATCGACGCATCGGGCAAGGACATCCTGCTGGAAATCGACGGCGGCGTGAAAGTCGATAATATCGCCGAAATCGCCCGGGCAGGAGCCGATACCTTTGTCGCCGGCTCGGCTATTTACGGTGCGGGCAAGGACAGCGATCCCCATCGCTACGACAGCATTGTCGCCGCCCTGCGTGCGGAACTGGCCACGGTTTGATCCGGTTTTCAGATAACTGGAATTCATATGAGCACGAGTGTTTCTCAAGCCGCCACCAATACCGCCGAGCTTGAAATAGCGTTTCCTCTGCGGGTCAAGGCCGTCATGATCGATCTGGACGGCACGCTTCTCGATACGGCCAGAGATCTTGCCGAAGCGGCCAACATGATGCTGCGGGAACTCGGCAGGGCCGAGCTGCCGCTCGAAACCATCCAGTCCTATATCGGCAAAGGCATACAGATGCTTGTCAAGCGTACGCTCAGCGGCAGCCTTGACGGTGAGCCCGACTCGAACCTGTTCCGGAAAGCGATGCCGCTATACGAGCGGGACTATGCCAAAACGCTGTGCGTCAACACCCGGCCTTATCCCGGTGTATTGGAAGGGCTGGACATCCTGCGGAAAAGCGGTTTTCGACTGGCCTGCGTCACGAACAAGGCTGAGGCTTTTACCCTGCCCCTGCTTCGCGCAACCGGTCTGCTCGATTATTTCGACATCGTTCTTTCGGGCGATAGCCTGCCAAAAAAGAAACCCGATCCGATGCCCCTGCTGCATGCCTGTGCGCAATTCGGCATTCAGCCGCATGAAATGCTGCTGATCGGCGATTCGCTGAACGACACCCAGGCGGCACGCTCGGCGGGTTGCCGTGTTTTCTGCGTTCCCTATGGTTACAACGAAGGCCGGGATGTGCATGAACTCGATTGCGATGCCATCGTTCCCTCGCTCGATCACGCAACAAAGCTGATTCAAAAACCCTCATGACAGCGGTCATGACTTCAAGAGAACCCGAAATCAAGAAATTCGCGACCCGAGTCCGGCGCGCCTGGCGCCGGGCATGCGGCCGATGGCATGCCTGACGCGACACTGCCGTATTTTCTATTTCCGTTTTTTCTGGAGTGAATCATGACCGAAGCCGGATTTAAGGCCCTCGCGGCGCAGGGCTACAACCGTATTCCCATCGTGCTGGAGACTTTCGCTGATCTCGACACGCCGTTGTCCGTGTATCTCAAGCTAGCCAACACGTCTTTTTCCTATCTGCTGGAATCCGTGCAGGGCGGCGAGCGCTTTGGGCGCTACTCGTTCATCGGCTTGCCTGCCGCGACGCGAATCGAGGTGCGCGGCAACAGTATCCGCGTAATCAGCGGCATGGAATCGCAGCACATTGAAGCAGGCGATCCGCTGGCTTTCATTGAATCCTATTTATCGTGTTTCAAGGCTTCGCCGCATCCGGGTTTGCCGCGTTTCTGCGGCGGCCTGGTGGGCTATTTCGGTTACGACGTGGTCCGGTACATCGAGAACCGGCTCGCCGGTCAAGCGGGTCCTGATACGCTGGATACGCCGGACATACTGCTGTTGTTGTCCGAAGAACTGGCGGTGGTGGATAACCTATCCGGAAAACTTTATCTTATCGTTTATGCCGACCCGGGCGCAGATGGCGCATACCTCGCCGCCAGGCAGCGTCTGAAGGAACTTCTGTCGAATTTGCGCAAGCCCGTGGAAATTCCGGTTGAGAGGCCGGGCATGCCGAGCGAGGCCATTACCGAATTCCGCGAAAGTGATTTCATTGCGGCGGTT
>DASVYI010000331.1:0-2559 GCA_036392275.1 Nitrosospira sp.
GCAAACCCGAAAAACCCGAGTCCGTTCCTGTCACTGGCAACACCCTGCACCAACACGTTGTCATCTTCCGACGCGGTGAAATCTCCACGGCTCGATTTTGCCTTGCCGACAATGGCTTCGGTGAAGTAATCAAAAGTACCGGAATCCGCCCCGGCACCGTAGAGTTTTATGGGTTCATCAGGCCATGCCGCATTCACCTGGTTCCATCGGGTGATTTTTCCCTGTGCGGCAGGTTCCCAAATTTTCTTCAGTTCCGCAACCGTGATGACATTGCTCCAGTTGTTTTTCGGGTTGATCACTACCGTCAGGGCATCAAATGCGACTGGCATTTCGACGTACTGCACCCCGGCCGCTTTGCAGTCGGCCATTTCCTTTTCCAGAATAGGCCGTGAAGCATCCGCAATATCGATCTCGCCACGGCAGAATTTTTTGAATCCCCCACCGGTACCCGAAATCCCGACTGTTACCTTGACCGCGCCTTTCATGGCCTTCTGAAAATCTTCCGCCACCGCTTCGGTGATGGGAAAAACCGTGCTGGAACCATCGATTTTTACAATCTTGTCAGGGGCCGCGACGCTGACACCAGTTATCAGCATCCCCATGATCGCGGACATTCCAAGCACCATGCTCACCATGCTATTGGGCAACTTCAACATTTGGTTCCTCGATTTATTGATCGGATTTTAGTGCGGCCATGCTAGGCCATTCATATTACAGTTTCGTGACATGTCATATATGGATGACATGTCATCTATGGGTAACACAAAAGCACAATTCGGCCTCTGAAGCAGGAGTTTATGACCGACAGCGCTTGCGTGCGGATTTTTCAGGCTGCCGCCGCATTTCGAACGGTATTCGCTATTCTTTCAGCCCAGTGTTTTACTTTCTGCGTGGATTCACCCTCCACCATCACGCGTATCAGAGGCTCCGTACCCGACGCGCGCAGCAACACGCGGCCGCTGCCGTTCAGGTCACGCTCGGCTTCCGCCTGGACAGTTTTGATGGCGGCGCTGGCGCGAGAATCAAAACCCTTGGGAACCTTGACATTGATGAGTTGCTGCGGGTAAAGCGTGACGTCGCGCGCCAGCTCGGCCAGCGTCTTGGTGGAATCACGCATGGCGTACAATACCTGCAACGCGGAAATAATGCCGTCGCCCGTGGTGTGCTTATCGGTACAGATGATATGGCCGGAGCCCTCACCGCCCAATTGCCAGCCATTTTTCTGCAACAGCTCCAGGACGTAACGATCGCCGACATTTGCGCGAGCGAATGGAACGTCCAGTTTCTGCAAGCCGTTCTCAACCGCGAGATTGGTCATTAACGTACCCACCACCCCGCCTTTGAGCAGATCGTTCTGCTTGCGATGCCTCGCAATGATATAGATCAGCCGGTCACCATCGTAAAGTACACCATTATTGTCCGCCATGACCACGCGGTCGCCATCGCCATCCAGCGCAACCCCGATATCGGCGTTGTGCTGCGTCACGGCTTTCTCCAGCGCGGCGCCGTGAGTCGCACCGCACTCATGGTTGATATTGAGGCCATCGGGCTGCGCACCGATCGTCACGACATCTGCCCCCAGTTCGTGGAGCACATGACCCGCGATTTGATATGCCGCGCCATGCGCACAGTCAACCACGATACGCAACCCGCGCAGATCCAGATGATTGGGAAAAGTACTTTTGCAGAATTCTATGTAACGCCCCCGCGCGTCGTTGACCCGCCTTGCCTTGCCAAGTTGCGCCGACGGCATCGACTTGATAGGGGCGTTCAATCCCGCTTCTATCTCATGCTCAACCGAATCCGGGAGCTTTGTGCCGGCAGAGGAAAAAAATTTGATCCCGTTGTCTTCATATGGGTTGTGTGAAGCGGAAATGACAATGCCCGCCTGCAGCCTCAATGCGCGAGTAAGATACGCCACCGCAGGCGTAGGGGTCGGCCCCGATAACAGCACGTCCACGCCGGCGGCAGATAATCCGGCCTGCAAGGCGGATTCCAGCATATACCCGGAGATCCGGGTGTCTTTGCCGATCAGTACCGCGGGACGTTCACCCTTTGTCAGATGCCAGTCCGAAGCGGCCAGGACTTTACCCGCCGAATAACCGAGATGCATGACGAATTCCGGTGTGATCGGCGCCTCCCCCACGCGTCCGCGAATTCCATCGGTACCAAAATATTTTCTAGTCAATTCGAAGTCTCGCAAATAGTCAGAAAGAGGAAGTTACCATGGACATGCAACCGCTGCATCCAATCAATGGCAGGATGACAGCCGGAGGGTCACCGGGTTGGCTGTCCGGGTTGTTACAAAGCCGCGAAATTTAAGGTTATACGGCCAAAATCCCGTCGGTTCTATGTCGCGTTATGGACCGCATTATAAACCGCCAGCGCGTCAATGGTTGCTTTTACATCATGTACCCGAAGGATTCTGGCCCCTTTTGCTACTGTGATTAACGCTGCGGCGACACTGGCATGAACGCGATCACCCACCTTGTTCCCGGTAATTTTTCCCAGCATGGACTTGCGCGACAATCCAACCAGCAGCGGCACGTTCATGTCACA
>DASVYI010000332.1:0-2227 GCA_036392275.1 Nitrosospira sp.
GCCTTATCGCTGGCTGATACAGATATTGTTGCACGATCCCGGCCATATCCGTGAACTGGACAGGCAGCTGCTCATGCAGGATCGCGAATATGCCGAAGAAATAGAAGCGCTGATGGCGCTGGTTGAATTTATCGACGCTCATCCCCATGTTAAGGAGAATACGACAATACCTTCGGTCATCGCATATTTTCATGACAGCCCCCATCGCGTGGTATTGCAAAAGGCTGAGAGCGAAACCCTTGCATGGGATAGCGACATAGACCTGAAAGCGGAGTTTGCCGGAGCAATGGCGCGCCTGCGGGACATCGGACGAAAACAGCGGATGACAAATTTACGGAACAAATCCCTGAGTGCACTCACTCCGGAGGAAAAACAGGAACTCCAGCGGCTGGCGATTTCGTAGGGCCACGCCAGTTCGGCTTTAGCACGAATGAAGCTTGATATAATAGGAAAATTTTAGGTTCAACTGCCATATTGGAACGAAAGGACATGGTAAAGCCAAAAGCGCAAGTCAAAGCGGCGGTAAAAGGAAAATCCAGGACAGGGGTTTCATCCGGGGTGATCGCCGGCCATACAATCGAAAAAAAAGAAGCAAACGATACCAGGAAGCCATCGAGAGGATCGGCCCAAGGGAAGACTCACGGGAAACAGGTAAAAGCGCGAGAAAAAACAGGAGTGGAAGCATTGGAAAACAAGATCAGGATGGTTGCGAAATCAACGGGTAAAACACCGGCCGGAGTGGACGAAATCACGAAGGCCGTCATGGCGGGCAAGGAATCCAATCCGCTCTCCGCGAAAATTGCCAAGGTCAAGGTGGTAAAGGAGGGTAAGCCTGCCCAGCCGAAGGACGCGGACAAATCGTCGCCTGCGCCACAGGATATCGAAGCGCGCCGCATGCGCCTCAAGAATCTGATCGTGCAAGGCAAGGAGCGCGGTTATCTGACTTATGCGGAGATCAATGACCATCTTCCCGACGATATGCTGGATGCCGAGCAGATCGAAAACATCATCAGCATGATTAATGACGTCGGCATATCTGTCTATGATGAGGCGCCCGACGCGGAAACGCTGCTCATGTCGGAAACGGCGCCGACGGTGGCGGACGAGGATGTGGTGGAAGAAGCGGAAGCAGCACTTTCCACCGTGGATTCGGAATTTGGCCGGACCACCGATCCGGTGCGCATGTATATGCGCGAAATGGGTTCAGTGGAATTACTTACGCGCGAGAGTGAAATCGAGATCGCAAAGCGCATCGAGGATGGATTGAAGCATATGATCCAGGCAATTTCCTCCTGTCCGACCACCATCGCAGGGATTCTCGATCTTGCGGATAAAGTGGCGAAGGATGAGATGCGCATCGATGAGCTCATCGATGGATTACTGGATCCGGATGTCGAAGAAATGGTCAGCGAGGAAATTTCCGAAGAATCGCTGGAGCAGGAGTTGAGCTCGGAAAATGCGGAAGACGAAGATATCACCGCGTTGGCAAATGCGAATTTGCTCAAATTGAAAAACGACGCGCTGGAGCGGTTCGGGGTGATTCAACAAGCGTATGCCGAGATGCAGAAAGCGCTTGAAAAAAGGGGCCCGTCAAACAAGGCGTACAAGGATATACAGGAAAAGATTTCGACCGAGCTCATGGCCATCCGTTTTTCAGCCAAAATGGTTGAAAGACTTTGCGACACGCAACGCGGACTGGTGGATGAAATGCGCGGCTACGAGCGCAAGATCATGGAACTGTGTGTAACGAAAGCCGGAATGCCCCGTAATCATTTCATCAAGGCGTTTCCCGGTAACGAGAGCAATCTCGAGTGGGTGACGCAGGAGATTGCGGTTGGCAAGCCTTATAGTCCAGCCCTGGAACGCTACGTACCGGCCATTCTGGAGCAGCAGCAGAATCTGCTGACCCTGCAAAAACAGGTCGGCCTTCCCTTGAAAGATCTCAAGGAAATCAATCGCCGGATGTCGACCGGCGAGGCCAAGGCACGCCGGGCCAAACGTGAAATGACCGAAGCCAATTTGCGGCTGGTGATCTCGATCGCCAAAAAATACACCAACCGTGGATTGCAATTCCTCGACCTTATCCAGGAAGGCAACATAGGTCTCATGAAAGCGGTGGATAAATTCGAATACCGGCGCGGGTACAAGTTTTCTACTTACGCCACCTGGTGGATCCGGCAAGCCATTACGCGCGCCATTGCGGACCAGTCGCGCACCATTCGCATCC
>DASVYI010000333.1:0-2801 GCA_036392275.1 Nitrosospira sp.
CTATCAGCCCGGGAGGAAGGTCGAAATCGAAATCCTGAATTTTCACCGCGCGTATTATCCTAGATCCCGCAGTTGGACGGGGCGGAGTGTGCAGTTTTTGGGGTGCAGGGCAAGGCGCAACGACGCGGAATGGCTATTCCATTCCAAGGAGTTGTAACGCAGCCATGTGCCGCAAAAATCGCACAATCCGCCCCGTAGCGGACTCACTAAAAAGGTGAAGGTCAAGTTTCGCAAAAAATCTTTATGGATCATAACAGTAAATTAAAAAACGAGCGGTCAACTGCCGGATTTAGGATGATTCACCGGGACGTCCTCCCCTGGGCGGCCTTTTGCGCGGCTTCTTCAACGCCCATTTCCCCTGGCCCCCATCGCGGGTTTTCGGCTGATCGGCAAGTGCAGGCGTTTTGCGCCGCGGAACCTGCTCTGGAGCGACAGCCCGGTTGGCCGGTGTAAGCGAAATCTCGAGCTCATTGATTTCAGCCCAGTGGGCTTCCGTGCGCTGCCGCTCGGGAATCGCGAGAAGCTCCTTCAGGCGCTGGTGGAATGATGCCGGTGGTGATTTTTCCATGATAATCGATGTGGCGCTTTACTGATAATTATTATCATTTATAATATGACAACAATGGCTGTCCGCCACCCATATCCGGAGAAAAAAATGCCGAGCCGCCGCCTGTATCATCATCTTGCCGCAATGTTTTGTTGTATCGGTATGCTTGGAGTCAGCGCGGCACGTGCGGAGCAGGTGGTCGTCTACTCGGCCCGGATCGAACAGCTCATAAAACCGATGTTCGATGCTTTTACCAAAGACACCGGCATCACCGTGAAATTCGTCACCGACAAGGAGGGCGCGTTACTCGCCCGGCTCAAGGCGGAAGGAAAAAACACGCCGGCCGACATGTTGATCACTTCGGATGCAGGCAACCTCTGGGAAGCCGCCCGGGAAGGGCTCCTGCAGCCGGTGAAGTCCGAAATGCTGGAGACCAACGTTCCCGCCTATCTGCGCGATCCGCACAATCAGTGGTTTGGCCTTTCGGTGCGCGCCCGCACCATTATATACAACACGCAAAGGGTCAAGCCTTCCGATCTTTCCACCTACGAAGCCCTGGCTGAACCCAAATGGAAAGGACGGCTGTGCCTGCGTACTTCCAAGAAAGTATACAACCAGTCCCTGGTTGCCATGATGATCGCAGAGCATGGCGAGGCCAAAACCGAGCAGATCGTGAAGGGCTGGGTCGCCAATTTTGCCATCGATCCCCTGTCCGATGAAACCAAGGCAATGGAATTCGTTGCTGCCGGGCAATGCGATGTGACCCTGGCCAATACTTATTATTATGGCCGCCTGATGGAGAAGAACCCTTCGCTTCCGCTGGCGATTTTCTGGCCCAACCAGGCGGGCAGCGGAGTTCATGTAAATATATCAGGTGCAGGAATCACAAGATACGCGCATAACTCGCCCGCTGCAATCAAATTGCTGGAATTCCTGTCATCGGAAAAAGCGCAGAATCTGTTTGCCGATGTGAACATGGAATATCCAGCCAACCCTAAAGTCAAACCTGACCCACTTGTCGCGAGCTGGGGTACTTTCAAGCAAAATCGTATCAACGTGACAACGGCGGGTGAACTGCAGGCGGAAGCCGTCAAGTTGATGGATCGAGCCGGTTACCGGTAATATCGGTAAGGCAGAAGGGTGAAAAGTGAGGCGATCGACGCCACGGGAAACGATACAAGTGCCAGAAACAATTTTCCCCGCTTCGTAATCTCCGGACGCCGCGGCTCGCTGCGCTGGCGCCTGATCCCCCTTCTAGCCGCCGCAATTGTGCTGATTCCCGTCGGCACCATTATTTCATCATTTTTTGCTCCGGCAAGCGATGTCTGGCAACACCTCGTCGAGACAACGCTCCCGTCCCTGCTGATCAATACGTTCTGGCTTGCCCTGGGGGTTGCCTGCGGTGTAACACTGCTTGGGGTCAGCCTGGCATGGTTTACCGCGGTGTGCGAATTTCCCGGACGAAAATTCTTTTCCTGGGCCTTGCTGCTGCCGCTCGCCATTCCTGCATACGTCACGGCATTCGTGGCGCTCGGGTTATTCGATTACATCGGCCCGGTTCAGACCGCGCTACGCGGGTGGCTGGGACCGGACCTGTTCTGGTTTCCGAATGTGCGCAGCAGGGCGGGTGTCATCATTGTCATGATTCTGGCATTTTACCCCTATGTCTATCTGCTGGCGCGCAACGCATTCCTGACCCAGGGCAAGCGCTCGCTGGAAGCTGCACAGTCTCTTGGTTTTAGCCGTACGCAAGGATTTTTCAGATTGGCGCTGCCCATGGCCCGGCCGTGGATTGTTGGCGGACTGATGCTGGCGCTGATGGAAACGCTGGCGGATTTCGGCACGGTAGCCGTTTTCAACTATGACACATTCACTACCGCCATCTATAAGGCATGGTTCGCCATGTTTTCATTGTCCGCAGCCTCTCAACTCGCGTCGGTGCTGATCGTGATCGTCTTTGCGATGATCCTCGTTGAACAGCAGCTTCGTTCACGCATGCGCTATGCCGAAATCAAACCGAGTGCGCGCGCGGATCGTATCCCCCTCGCCGGCTGGCGCGCGTGGCTGATTGCCGGCTTCGCCTCGGGTACACTATTTTTTGCGTTTCTTTTACCCGTCGCTCAACTGGGCATCTGGGCCACGGATGTCTTTGCCCGTGATTTCGACCAGCGTTATCTGGAATTTCTCTGGCATTCGCTGCTGATATCCGGCCTCGCCGCATTGCTTACCTGTTCTATCGCCCTGCTCCTGGTGT
>DASVYI010000334.1:0-2282 GCA_036392275.1 Nitrosospira sp.
GTATGTGGTTTTGAGCCAGGATGAAATCTCGACCGCTTATCCGAAAGCCACGCAAACCATTGGAATCGAAATGTTCGTGCCGGCCACCGATATTCCATTTATCTATCTCGAACGGCCCTACTATGTGGTGCCGGTCAAAAAGGGCGAAAAGGCCTATGCGCTTCTGCGTGAAGCGCTTCTCCGGACACAGCGCGTAGGTATTGCGCGCGTAGTCATTCAGACCAAGCAGCATCTTGCTGCACTCATGCCAGCGGGACCGCTTCTCATACTGAATCTGTTGCGCTGGGGCGATGAGATACGGAGCTGGAAGAATTTGAACCTTCCTTCAGAAGGAACTGAAGAGCCGGGCATCAGCGACAAAGAATTAAAGATGGCCGAGCAATTGATCACCCAGATGAGCGCAAAATGGGATCCTGAAGAGTTTCGCGATTCGTTCAAGGATGAGATCATGAAACTCGTTGAGCAGAAGGCCAAAAAAGGCGAAATACAAACTGTAATTCAGCCGGAAGAGGTCGAGGCTGTGCGAACGGGTGCGCAAATTCTCGATCTTGCCGAGCTGCTTCGGCGCAGCCTGAAAGGGGGTGGGAAGGAAGATCGCGAAAAGACGGCCAGCCCGGATTCATTCGCGAAGGGAACGCACAAGCGCCGCGCGGTGTAACGCAAAAACATGACAAAAGCGGATGCCCTCAGCGTCTACCGGAAAAAGCGCGATTTTTCCAAAACACCTGAACCCGGCGGGCTTGAAAAAAAAGCCGGTACAAAGAAGGAAAAAGGGGCGCTGTCATTCGTTGTCCAGAAACATTGGGCTACCCGCCTGCATTATGACCTCAGGCTGGAGCTTGAGGGTACGATGAAAAGCTGGGCTGTTCCCAAGGGACCGAGCTTCGACCCCAATGACAGGCGAATGGCGATTCATGTCGAAGACCATCCTGTTTCCTACAATACTTTCGAAGGCGAGATTCCGTCCGGGCAGTATGGCGCCGGCAAGGTCATCGTCTGGGACAAGGGAAGCTGGAAACCTCTCGAGAATCCGCATAAGGGTTATCGTGACGGCAAGCTGAAATTTGAACTGCATGGGCATAAATTACAGGGTCATTGGACCCTGGTCCGCATGAGAAACACGGGGGAGCGGAAACAGGAGGCCTGGCTGCTCATCAAGGAAAAGGATCAGTACGCCCGTCCGTCACGTGAATACAGCGTAGTGGATGAAATGCCCGATAGCGTTTCACATCTCGAAACCCCGCAGACTCAGGATTCCGCAGAGATACCGCCGGTCCCGGTAACCCGCATGGCACCCGGAAAGAAAAAAAGGATGGCTTTGCCCGGAGGTGCAGTCAAGGCCGCTCCACCGCGTATGCTGGAACCTCAGCTCGCCCTGCTCACAGATGAACCCCCGGGTGATCCCGCAGATTGGATTTACGAGATCAAGCTCGACGGTTATCGGTTGTTGACCAGAATGGACGGTGGGGAAATCCGGCTTTTTACGCGCAACGGCAACGACTGGTCCCACAAATTGCCCGATCTGGTAAGGTCAATCGGCAAAATGGGATTGGAACCGGGATGGCTGGATGGTGAAATCGTGGTGCTGGACGAAAAAGGTGTTCCGGATTTTCAGGCGTTACAGAATGCCTTCGACAACGACCGGACCCAAAGCATCAGCTACTTTCTTTTTGATCTGCCTTTCTATGGTGGATATGACTTGAGATCATCACCATTGATGGAACGCAGGGAGCTATTGAAAACTCTGTTCAAAGAACCCGCGCCGGAACAAATACGCTTTAGCGAAGCTTTCGACGCACCGCCGGACGCCGTTCTCGCTTCCGCATGCCGGCTGGGATTGGAAGGTATCATAGGCAAACGCAAAACCTCGGCTTATGTTTCACGCCGTTCTTCCGACTGGATAAAGCTGAAGTGCGGGCGACGCCAGGAATTCGTAATCGGCGGCTATACCGATCCCAAGGGATCTCGCGAGGGAATAGGCTCGCTGCTGCTCGGTTACTACGACGATAACCAGCTTCGCTACGCAGGTAACGTGGGGTCGGGTTTTGATGATAACGCGCTTCGCGATCTGAAGTCGAAACTGGACGGGATTCCTGCCGGGAGCTGTCCGTTTATCGAAGGCAGCACAATCGATAAAAAGGCGAATTGGGTAAAGCCGGTCCTGGTGGCTGAGGTCTCCTTCGGGGAATGGACTCGAGGCGGTCACATCCGGCATGCCGTGTTCCGGGGTCTGAGGACGGACAAGAAAGCGGGAGTCATCGTGCGCGAAAACCCGGTGCACG
>DASVYI010000335.1:0-2930 GCA_036392275.1 Nitrosospira sp.
ATGGCAATTACCGATTGGCCCGAATCCGAACGTCCGCGTGAAAAACTGTTAAGAAACGGGGCCGCGAATCTTTCCGATGCGGAACTCCTGGCAATATTCCTGCGTACTGGCATCGCTGGCAAAAGTGCAGTGGATCTGGCACGGGAACTGCTCAAATCCTTCAACGGTTTGACCGGTCTTTTTGCCGCAGATCAGAGCGCCTTTTGCGCGGTACCCGGGATGGGTCCCGCCAAGTACACACAATTGCAGGCAGTATTGGAAATGGCGCGGCGGGCGCTGGAAGAAAGATTGAAAGCTGGTGATGCCATGAACTCACCAAAATCGGTGCGCGACTACTTGCGCCTCAGCCTTCAGGGTAAAAAGCATGAGATTTTTCTCGGAATATTTTTAGACGCCCAGAATCGTGCGATTGCGAGCGAAGAGCTGTTCAATGGAACCCTGACCCAGACCAGCGTATATCCGCGCGAAGTTGTTAAGCGGGCACTGCACCATAATGCCGCGGCCGTCATTTTCGCGCATAACCATCCTTCCGGCACAGCGGAACCGAGTCACGCGGATGAAATTCTGACTCAAACGCTGAAGCAGGCGCTGGCCCTGGTCGATGTCAAGGTATTGGATCACTTTATCGTTGGCGGCGGAACGGCAATGTCGTTCGCCGAGCGAGGATTGATTTGATTTGAGGAAATCATCAAAATCAGGATATAATATGCGTTTTTCGATTTCTGGAGCGGATCATCATGGCACGAGTATGTGAAGTCACCGGCAAGAAGCCTATGACCGGGCACCATGTTTCCCATGCTAACAATAAGACCAAGCGCCGGTTTCTTCCCAACTTGCAGCGCCGCCGATTCTGGGTTGAAAGCGAACGCCGCTGGGTCAGCCTGCGGGTCTCCAACGTAGCGTTGCGGACAATTGACAAAAACGGCATCGATGCGGTGCTGGCTGAAATGCGCGCGCGCGGCGACAGCATTTAATTCTCAAGAATACCGTTCAGGCTTCCGATTTATAAGGACATCATCAGGACATCATCATGCGGGAAAAAATCAAGCTCGAATCTTCGGCAGGAACTGGTCATTTCTATACGACCACCAAGAACAAGCGCACGACTCCAGAAAAGATAGAAATTTCAAAATTCGATCCGGTAGCACGCAAGCATGTCAAATATAAGGAAATGAAACTCAAGTAGCTGGATTTGTAGCCGGATTTCGGGAAAACCGGACGACCACCGCACCCAAATAAAAACCCGCCAAATGGCGGGTTTTTATTTGGGTGGCCGTTTTATCTATCAGCCTCTCAGGCGTAGCAACGTAATCTCCGCGAGAAGTTTTGCAGAACTTCTATGCCACTTTCCTCTGCACGATGACACCAATCCTCCAGCTGCTTCACCAGTTCATCTTTTGACATGGTGGAACGCTGCCAGACTGTCGTAAGTTCCTCGCGCATTTTGTAGACTTTATCGAGCGTTCTGGTCTTGCTCAGCACCAGATTCAGCTTTGCACGCTCATCCTCTTGCAGGGTTTTGGAATCCGCCAGCACCCACCGTTTAAGGGTGGAGCGGTCTACGCCGAGATGCGCCGTGGATTCCTTCAGATGGTCAATCTCTTTAGCCAGTGTATGCTTGAGAGATTGTGCATATGTGGTCAGCACTTCATACCGGTGAGAAATCACGGCATGCAGCGTGTCGAGATCACATTTTGTTTTGGCTGCATCGAGTCGCAATTTCGGCGCAACTTTCTTGACCTGGGCCAGCCCCATCGATTCCAGAATGCGGATATACATCCACCCGATATCGAACTCGTACCATTTATTGGATAATCGCGCGGATGTGGCATAGGCATGATGATTATTGTGCAGTTCCTCCCCGCCGATGAGAATTCCCCAGGGAACGATATTACGGCTGGCGTCCTCCGCCTGAAAATTGCGATAACCCCAAAAGTGACCCACGCCATTGATGATCCCCGCGGCCATGACCGGGGCCCACATCATTTGTACCGCCCAGATGGTCAGCCCGATGGGGCCGAACAGGATCAGGTTGATGATCAACATCAGCGCGATACCCTTGGCGCTGTGCCTGGCGTAGACGTTTCTCTCCACCCAGTCATCCGGCGTACCGTGACCATACCGCTCAAGAGTTTCCATGTTCTTGGCCTCTTTCCGATAGAGCTCGGATCCTTCTCTCAGCACCTTGCCGATGCCGAATATCTGCGGGCTGTGGGGATCATCGACCGTTTCGCACTTGGCATGATGCTTGCGGTGTATCGCGGTCCATTCCTTGGTGACCATACCGGTGGTCAACCACAGCCATAAGCGGAAAAAATGACTGGGTAGAGGATGCAGATCCAGCGAACGGTGGGCCTGATGGCGGTGCAGGTAAATTGTGATACTGGCGATGGTAATGTGGGTAAGAACCAAAGTGACTACAATGTAGCCCCACCAGGGCATGTCAATAAGACCAAGCGTCATGTTCGTTTGCCGCCCTCTTGTTGGATAAAGAAGATTATATGTAGAAGAGACTGAAAGAAAAGATACGGCAATGTACTGGGAAACACATCCTTAGTCAAGAAATTGTAATGTACCCGAAAAACACCCTTCCTGTTGCAGCCGGACGGGCGGACTCCTCTCGCGGCCTGGAGCGGGTAGAACAGCGAACGGCTGGATTTGCCCGGGGTTCCAATAACGGGGTTTCCGCCGCGGCTGGTTGATTTATTGCTCAGCCAAAGCGGTGCGCGTGGTACCAGAAAGAGTCGTAACACTGGTGCTACCCGTTTGTATAATCCCGCGATACATTACCGGTGGGTAATACAACAATTATTACGGAACAGAGGAGAAGAAGATGTTATTGAAGCCCTGGCTGAGGGGGATGACGTTTGGGATAGGGGTTATGCTTGCGGCTGCGGCGCAGGCGAACTTTCCGAGCGTACCCAAGGAGA
>DASVYI010000336.1:0-1828 GCA_036392275.1 Nitrosospira sp.
GAAGCGAAAAAGTGGCTGGGCGAGAACAGATTTTGACGATTTTGCAGACCAATAGTTGTTCTATTGGTCAAAAAAGCGGCGAAATATGGACCGGCCAGACGCTTTTGCAGCCGATTTCCTTTAAGTCCGACAGGCTGCTAGGAGTTCCCTCAATTATAGTATTGCCGCTGAGCATGTATATTCGTCGCGTGCGCTATCGCGCAGGAATAGGCGGCGGGCTGGCCTTGTTTCCGCGGCGTATTTTGTCATCGGCGCCAGATCAGCACGGCTTTCAGGGGTAGGGAGGCAGGGCTTCGCTACAAGACAGGATGCCGAGCACGCGGGATAGTTGATTACTGAAGCACGGCACACGCGTCAGCAGCGGAGACCAACTTTTTATATCGTGCCAGCCAGGGCAGCGGAACAGGAAAGGCTGAACAATTTCGCTGCGCCATATGTGCCGCGACAATGGCACCGAGCATGATGGAACGACCGCAATTGTCGCCCCCGGCTCGAATATTAAACTCGATCGCCTGGCGGTAATCCGTTGCGTGCCGCGCAATATGGAAGATCACCGGCAAACCTTCGACCACATGGCAGGCACTGCCAAAGCGCCCGGAAGCGGCCACGCTGTCGAGAGCCGGCAAGGCAAGTGCCTGCTCGAGCAGCGGCTTCAAGGTTTCTCCCGACAGAGGCAGTGCATCCGTCAACGCCTGGGTAACGGATGAACCCCGCAATACGTGAAACAGAACTGCCGCGCAACACTGCGCCGCGGCAACCGCCAGTTCATTGTTATTGGTGATGCGTACCGCTTCTTCGACATGGCCCATCAACGCCTCCAGTGTTCCTGCGTGCGTTGCGACCAGTGCCGGCAGCGCCGCCAGGCAAGGGTGCTGGTCATCATCGGCCCCGGATTGGGCTGGGAAATCGGCGGGTTCAAGCGGCAATAATTTTTGTAACGTCAACCGGGTCGGGGAATCGATATATCCGGTAAACTCGCCTCCTGGCCCAAAGTAGGCGCGATATTCGGTTTGATACGGGAGACGTTCGAATTTTCCATGCCTGGCCAGATGCTTCAGCATGAGCAGGCAAACTTCCCCATATGCGGATGAGTCACCGGGCATCTTCCCGCCATGCGCAAAGTATCCTTTGGTTCCGGCATAATGGATCGCATCCGGTTTCAGGAATACCAATCCATCGGTTTTTTCAATTTCGGCGATGCGTGCCGGATCATAGAGCCAGTGCAGGCCAAGCCCGGCTGAATCGGCCACAAGCGCACCCAATATGGCAGCGCTGTTTACATTCGTCATTTTGCACGCTTCATCATTTCATGTTTCTCTTAGCAGTCTGATTCTTCAACTCCGACAGGTTGCTAACTGATTTCCACTTCGGGTGGAAACCTTCGCGCCTCGTCTTCCAGCATAACCGGGATGCCGTCTTTAATGGGAAAAGCAAGCCGGTCTGCCTTGCAGATGAGTTCGTTGTCGGATTTTTTGTATAGCAACGGCCCCTTGCACAGCGGGCACACCAGAATGTCGAGCAGTTTTGCGTCCATAAGAAATCTTACCTCGATGTTGATAGCCTAATCCATCTCCGTTTGTCGTCCGGCGGCATTCGTTCAACCTAAATCCGGCAGTTGGACGGGGTGGAGTGTGCGGTTTTTGGGGTACAGGGCAAGGCGCGACGACGCGAAATGGCTATTCCATTTCAAGGAGTTGCAACGCAGCCTTGTGCCCCAAAAAACGTGCAATCCGCCCCGTAGCGGAGTCACCAAAAAGGTGAACACCAAGCTTCGTAAAAAATCTTTATGGATCATAGCGATCAAGTTAAAGATGAGCGGTCAACTGCC
>DASVYI010000337.1:0-3171 GCA_036392275.1 Nitrosospira sp.
CAGCTACCCCATGAACAACACCGCAACATTTACCAGGACATCAGCCAGACCTTCCGCCATTTCTTCGCGCGCAAATACATGTTCGTCAAGTTTGCCACCGCCTACGTGGTATTACCGGGAGGTTTTGGAACGCTGGACGAATTGATGGAAGCACTCACGCTGGTCCAGACCGGCAAAACCCGGAAAATGCCGATCATTCTGGTGCATTCGGAATTCTGGCGAGGTATGCTCGATTGGCTGCAGCAGTCGCTAGTGGCCGAGGGTATGATCTCCGCCGAAGACATGGATTTGATCCAGGTCATCGACGAGCCGTCCGAAGTGGTGCATGCAATCTTCAGATATTACGAAACTCGCGGTTTCGAGCCTTCCGCAGCGGAACGGGAGGTGCAACTCAATCTATAATCCCTGCCTCTTTTCGGATAGAATGAAATATTATCCCTGATCCCGCGGGAGGCGTCATGCGTCGAATAGTTGTCGCACTGTTGTTGAGCATTGCACTGCCGGCGTCAGCGCAATCCAACCAGCCCAAGGATTTACGGCCTTTGCCGGAAGTCCCGGAACCGCCGGAGCTTGCGTTGCCGGCACCGGGCACCGATGAGGAAGATGCCTCGCTCGAGCCGCAAATTACCATCACCAACCGCGGGGAAAATAAAGTCGAGGAATACCGCATCAATGGCCGGCTCTATATGATCAAGGTTGTCCCGCCGATAGGCATGCCGTACTTCCTCATCGACAACTACGGCGACGGCACATTTGCCACCGGAACCGGCGGCCTCGACCAGCACATCCGGCCGCCGATGTGGGTGATACGGCAATTTTAAATTTTCCGGGAGCCTGCCGGACTTGAAGAACAAATGAACAAACCCAGCTCTGGCAAACCGGACATCTGATGCATTGCATTCCCTTGGCACCGCGATATCGTAAATGCAATTCGACCTGCGCCGTTTCCCGTTATGGATTATCCTCCATTCCGGATTTTCCGGCTTCGCTGCCAACGGTACTGCCAATTTGGCGGACAGTCCGGTTACCGGCACGCCACACGATTATTTTGCCTAGCGCCCAGACCTATATTGCCCCGGCCGTTTTTTTTCCATCCACATGTCAGTCTTCACCACCGTCACCCAACATCAGCTTTCCGGCTGGTTGAGGAACTACTCGATCGGCACGCTGATCGATCTGCAGGGCATCTCCTCAGGCATTGAAAATACGAATTATTTCGTCACGACCAGTCACGGCAGATACGTGCTGACGCTGTTTGAAAAGCTCACTGCTTCCGATCTTCCGTATTACCTCAATCTGATGGCCTATTTATCGCGCCACGGCATTCCCTGCCCCAGCCCGGTGGCTGATCTCGGCAATAAATTTCTCGGCGAGCTGAACGGCAAGCCGGCGAGCATCGTAACCTGCCTGCCCGGCAAATCTCAGGAACACCCGGGAGTCGTGCAGTGTGCCGAAGTGGGCGAACTTCTGGCGAATATGCATTTGTGCGGCGTATCCTATCCCGACAAAATGGAGAACTCGCGCGGACCGAAATGGTGGAAAACTGCCGCACATGCGGTCATGCCGTTTCTGACGGCGGAGGAAACTTCCCTTCTCAAGGAGGAACTACGTTTTCAATTGTCATACCGTCTCGAGAATTTGCCGCGTGGGGTGATTCACGCGGATCTGTTTCGCGACAATGTCCTGTTCAATGACGGCGCCCTGGGAGGTGTCATTGATTTCTATTTTGCCTGCAATGATGTCTTGCTGTACGATCTTGCCATCACCGCCAATGACTGGTGCCTGGATAAAAATGGAGACCCGGATGCAAGGCGCATGTCGTCATTGCTTGAAGCCTACCATCGCACCCGCCCGCTTATCGATACCGAACGCAGGGCCTGGCCGGTAATGCTGCGCGCCGCCGCGCTGCGCTTCTGGCTATCGCGATTGCATGATTATCATTTACCCCGGCCGGGAGAGCTTACGCATGTCAAGGATCCCGCTCACTTCATGCACATACTGAAGAATCATGCCGCATCTCACTCCCGATTGGCAAAAGTCTGGGTTTGAGCATCAATCTGAGAATGAAGACAAGTTGGGGCACAGCCCCTCGGAGAAACGGGAAAAATGGAAGTCAGGCAGGTCGATGGAAAACAGGGATGGCAGTGGATAGTAAGCGGCTTTCTTCTGTTCCGCAGAGTTCCAGTGGTATGGATCGTATTGTGCACCACTCTGCTGCTCATCGCAGCAACGCTGGCACTCATTCCGGTGGCTGGGCAATTCATTTTCACCCTGCTCTCGCCGGTATTTCTAGCCGGCTTGATGATCGGATGCAGAACTCTGGAAAGAGGTGGCCAACTCGAAATCGCTCATTTGCTTGCGGGTTTTCGTCACACCGCCACACCGTTGATAACCATCGGGGGAATCTACCTGGTAGGGCAGGTTCTGATCTTCGGCGTAGCCATGTTGATCGGAGGAGAAACGATGAGAGATCTCCTGATGGCTGGCAAGCGGGTCGATGAGAATGAATTGCAGGAAGTCATGAGCAGCAGCTTGTCCGCCTTGCTGGTGGCACTGACATTGTCCGTCCCGCTAATGATGGCCGCCTGGTTCGCGCCTCTGCTTGTAATTTTCAGGAACCTGCCCGCCGTGGAGGCAATGCGGCTGAGCTTCTTCGCGTGCGTGAAAAATATCGTCGCGTTTCAGATTTACGCCTTTACCCTGGTGGTACTGACGATCATCGCATCCATACCCTATGGCTTGGGATTGTTCGTGCTGGTGCCCACCCTGTTCGCCTCTATTTATACAAGCTACGAGGATATCTTTGGCGACAAACCTGAACCGGAGAAAGGTTAAACCTAAATCCGGCAGTTGACCGCTAATTTTTCTGTTACCGCTATGATTCACAAAGATTTTTGTGAAACTTGACGTTCACTTTTTTTGGCGACTCCGCTACTGGGTGGATTGCGCGATTTTTGCGGCACGGGGCCGCGTTGCAACTCCTTGGAATGGAATGACCATTCCGCGTCGTTGCGTCTTGCCCTGCACCCCAAAAATTGCACACTCCACCCCGTCCAACTGCCGGATTTAGGTTGACCTCATGTCCATTCAACCCGATGCGGAACGGCGCCGGCTGGAAAACCAGAGGCATCATGTTGAAAACTGGCGTTTATGGGGACCCTATCTGGCCGA
>DASVYI010000338.1:0-3988 GCA_036392275.1 Nitrosospira sp.
CTTTGACGAGCAACGCCGAGGACTGGAGACTCGGAATCGTCGTAGGCGGCAGGTTGGCCGCGATTGCCGCGCGTGGTACCCGGATGGTGAGGTTGGTGCGCAGATGCGCAATGAGGTTCGTCCCCATGCGCTGCGCCGCGCGTCCTGCCAGAGACTGCTGGAAGGTAGTCAACGCCACGCGGGTGGTTTCAACCGTTCCCAGCGCGATCACTGCCGCGCTCTGCCGGCCATTTCGCGGCGGTGCGAGCGGGATATCCAACGATGCGCCGTTCTGCCAGACACGCACGCCTGTCACGCGCACCCAATTATCGGATTGTGTCTCAGTGATGAGTTCCTGTACATGGCAGCCCGGCACGATCATGAGCCGTTTGCGCGCGTCGGCCACCGGTCCGACTCCGTCCGCCTCCTTGTTTGCGAGCCGCGCCGCGCTGATCAAGCCGGGAATGGCGCTGAATTTATTCGTTGGGAAGAATCCGGGCAAGGTCGTCGACTGCACTGCGAGCGGCGCCTCGAGCTTGAAGAGTTCATGTAGAACCGCTTCCGGGGTTGTGTCATTGCCGGGCAAGCCAAGCCAGTCACGAAGCAGAGCGGCGGTGAGAGGGGGTTCTCCCGGATCGGGGTAGCGCACCGCGGGGTGCTCGAGGAGTTGTGCGAAAGTAAACCCGGTTTCATTGCCTGGTGTATGAAGCCCCGCATGGAGTTGCTTGCGCAATGCGATGTGGAGGGGTCCGTAGATGAAATCGTTGGTTTCTTTCACGCCGATCTGCCGGCTCGCCTGGGCAAAGTATCCCTCGGCAGGAGGTGCGGGCCGCAACGCCGTTTGCACCGCCGGCGGCCAAGCTACCATTTCCTCATCCAGCATTTCTGGCGACCATCCGCCCCACGTCAGCGAGCGTCCGCCTACAGCGAAGATCAGGCCAAGGTAATTTAGCGCCGGATGATTCACCCACGGTACGCGCAGATCGGGAGCGCCACCCATAAACGGCATGTTCTGTACGTGCTCGGGCAGCACGAACGGCCCGGCTTCGAGCACGAGAATACGGCGGCTATGCGCGGCATCGGTAATGAAGAGATGCTCCGCCATGACCGCGCCAAAGGTGCCACCGCCAATGATGATGACATCGAAGCCGCGCAACCCCCCAGCAATGGTTTGTTCTGCGCTGCAGAGCGCTTCCTGCAACGTGTTGCAGAGAAACCGCCCCATATTGTCGAGGGTGAAAGAGGTTGATTCGGAGCCGAGCAATTGAAGATTGAGGCATGGATCTTGAGCCATCGCTTCCTCCCGATGAGTGATTCAGTCCCGTTTCAGTCCCATTTCCCGCCGGATTTCCCGCCGGATTAACGAACAAATTCACTGTAGTCCAAAAAAGTGGAGATTTCCGGGAATGAGCGCGAATGAATGGAATTTCATTTGCTTTTACAAGCGGGGGCTTAAATTCACATTATCGTAATTTGGTCTATATTGAAGACAAGTCTTATTTGCTCCGTATGAGTTTTTACAATGAGATGGCGTGATTGCGCCGCTGGGTGGCGTGTTTGGATTCTCATTCTGTAGCATGTAAGTCAAGCACAAGGGGAGCGCGAACCGATGGCGATCAAATTCACGGAAAACTTCGTTGCGTATCAACTGGACATCGAGGATCGCGGTGTTGCCGCCGCTCAACTCGAGCAAGTGAGAACCTCGCTGCTTACGGCAAGTGCGGTGGCTGCGATCAACGATCTGAAGGCCAGGCAGGCATTGCTGCAATGGCAGGTGTTGCTGGAAAAGGCCGATGCCGACTACAACCGGCGACGCTATGAGGATGCGCTGGCGGGATACCGGGAGGTGGCGAGGGGAATCCTCGTATTACTCGATCCCAGGATCAAGAAGCTGCGGATACCGAAGACCTGGGCATCGGGCACAGGGATCACCCAGGCTTTGACGGGGACGGGCGCATCTTTTCTGCAGAATCTGCTTCCCGAACAGGATGAAGCGCCCCCGGCGCTCATCCGGGATGCCGTGACGATCGATATCGACAAGCTGGGCGCCGATCCGGCCGCCAGCCTGACCGTTACGCAAACCGTCCCCGAGCCGGTTATGGATCTGGCGCGGCAGGCCGGCGCAGCCGCCGGACAGGGCCAGTGGGCCGCGGCCGCCGGCCTGTACCAGAGGGCCCTGGGCGGTGCCGCCAATGATCTGCACTTGCAGGCGGAAATCCTGCTGAACCTCGGGGCCGCCCAAATCCAGTCGAACCAGGGGGCGCAGGCGATCCCGAATCTGCGCCGGGCGCAAGAGATGTTTCAGAGAACGGGCGACCAGGTGGGTGTTGCCGAGTCCCTGCACAATATCAGCTATGCTCAATTGCAGACGGGCGCGGGCGCGGACGCAGTAAAATCTCTGGCTGATGCGCGGCAGACAGCGGGTCAGGCAACGCTGCGCGGATTGCTGCTAGGAACCACGACACCCGTTGCGCCAGGCCCAGGGGCGGGAAGAGGCGCAGCCGCGGGACTGGCGCCCGGCGCGCCGCCGGCAGCTTTGGAAACGCCTGGGCTGGCGCTCAATGTGCCTCCGGCCGCCGGGGCGGGACCCGTGCTGGAACTCGATATCCCCCGGGCCGCTTTGTTGGGGCCTGGGCCGGCGCTCGGCACTCAACCTGCTGCCATGGCGCAGTTGACCGCCGTGGCACGTGAAGTCGACGTCGAAAAAACGGCGGGCGCACTGGGAACGGCAAATTTCGAGCTGAAGTTCCGCTCCATTGGCAAGCAAATGGCAATGCCCGACCTGAAGCTAGTCACGCCGGCGCAGCAACAGGCCGAAAGTTTCGGACGGACATTCTCGCTGCGCACCGCCGGCCAGACCGTAAACCTCAACTGGACGAATCAGCAGGCGCTGGCGACATCGGCGGTGGCCGATCTGCTGAAGGTGCGCGCGACGTCGGCGATATTGGCCGATGCGGGTTTCAGGCCTATTTATCCGTCCGAAACCGCCGTGCTGCTGCCCCATCTGTATCAGTTGGTGCTTCCGATCAAGATGGGTGACTGCCTGCGCCAGTTGAACCAGTTTGCACAGGCGCACCAGGAATATCTGCGTGCGAGCCAGTACGAGGGTATCAACAAGACGCTGGAAGCCCCCGATCTCTGGCGGCGCATGGCGGAGAACGTGGCCGACTGGGGGGATTCGCTCTACCGCGACGATCTAACGCAGGATGCCATTCCGGTATATCAGTTATTGATGAAAAACGATTTCCTGGCATCGACCTCCGAGTTCTACACATCGCCGAACCTGATGCCTACCGGCCAGATCGTGGCCGGATGGCTCAAGGCGCTGAAGGATGGGACGCCGCTACCCGATCTCAATCCCGCCGTCGCGCAAGTGATGTTCACGTTGCGCGTACGCTGGACGTATATTGCGGCGGGGCTGGACTTCTTCGGGGCGCTGGCCGCCGCCATTCCGCCATTCACTTTCCGTTATCTCCAGGAAGCTGCCCGCTACTTCGCGAACCGGGCAATTCAGGCCGAGCAGCGCTATATCGAATTCTACACGCGCTTCGAATCAGGCGAGATGACGCGGCGTGAGTTGCAGAATTCCTATGAACAGTCATTGCAGGGAGTCGAGGTTGCGCGGCAAAACCAGGAGGCCGCGCAGGCCACGGTGGCCGCGGCAAACTCGGCCGTGAATCTGGCGAACGTGCGGCATCAGGGCGCCCAAAACCTTTTGAGCGATTTCAATAATGCCGCGTGGGAGATGGAGGCGCTGTCCGGCTTTATCGCCCGCGGCAACGCCTGGACAGGCGGCGACCTCCCCAATCTGAAGTACACGATCGACGGCTACACCTACGAAGGCAAGAAGAACGAAGTACTTCAGCAGCTTACCCAGCGCCAGACACAGATCTCCAATGATCTGCAACGCGCGCGCATGCAGGCAACCGTGGATGAACTGGCGGCGGGCCAGGACGTCGCGAACAAGCAGGTCGATATCGCGGTCGCGCGCGCCAATGCAGCGGCTGCG
>DASVYI010000339.1:0-10387 GCA_036392275.1 Nitrosospira sp.
CGGCGAATTCACCACACACCCCCCCTCACAGGCCGGCATATTTCTGAAACAGCAAGATGGCAGCGTTATCGTCGAAGGCAGCAGCCTGTTGCGCGATCTCAATCGCAAGCTTGGCTTGCACCTTCCTCTTGGGGGGCCGAAAACCCTTAATGGACTCATTGTGGAGCATTTTCAGGATATCCCGGAAGCCGGTACCAGCCTCAAAATCGCGGGCTACCCCATGGAAGTCATTCAGACTCAGGACCGGGTGGTCAAGGTGGTGCGAATTTTTTCCATTCTGACATCAACCGGGGAAAGACCGGCCGTGGAATAGCCGTTCCAGATGTCTTCTACTTACTTGTTGCAAAACTCGCCGTCTTTTTTTATCTCGTTGTGCGCCATCTTCGGTCTGGTGGTCGGCAGTTTTTTGAATGTCGTCATTGTTCGCCTGCCGAAAATGCTGGAGCGGGAATGGGCGCAGCAGTGCGCCGGCCTGGACTCGGAAGAGATTGAGGCACGGCCACCCTACAACATCATTATCCCTCGTTCAGCCTGCGTCCACTGCGGCCATAAAATTACGGCATTGGAGAATATCCCATTGATGAGTTATATATTATTGGGGGGTCGTTGTTCACAATGCCGGACTTCCATTTCCCTGCGTTATCCCGCTGTCGAGCTGCTGACCGCCCTGATCAGCGGATACGTTGCCTGGCATTTCGGCTACGGGCTTGCCGCGTTCGCCGCATTGATCTTTTCCTGGACGATAATCGTTCTGGCATTCATCGACATGGATACGCAGCTGCTCCCCGATGATATTACGGTGCCATTCATATGGGCAGGATTATTGGTCAATCTGGCCGGTATTTTCACCGATATCCAATCCGCGGTCATGGGGGCGGTTGCCGGGTATATTGCACTTTGGTCAATATATTGGGCGTTCAAACTCGTCACGGGCAGGGAGGGCATGGGCTATGGCGATTTCAAGCTGCTTGCCGCGATCGGGGCATGGCTCGGCTGGCAGATGCTGCCGCTGGTAATTCTGATTTCTTCAATCGCCGGTACCATAGTGGGCATCTTTTTGATAGCGACCGCACAGCGTGGGCGCCACGAACCGATCCCGTTCGGACCTTATCTGGCGGGCGGTGGCTTCGTGGCGCTGCTCTGGGGCAGCCAGCTTAACGATGCATACTGGAATTTATTTTAAGGTGCTGCGATGGTGCCCTTGATGATTGGCCTGACGGGAGGAATTGGCAGCGGTAAGACCGCTACGGCGGCATTTTTTGCCGCGCTTGGCGCCGACGTCGTGGATACGGATGTCATTGCCCACGAACTTGCCCAGCCGCACGGTCCGGCAGTTCCGGCTATCCGGAAAACTTTTGGTGAAAGATACATCACGGCTGACGGTGCGCTCAACCGGAAGGAAATGCGGGAACTTGTGTTTTCCGACGATAACTCGCGACGCAAGCTCGAAGCGATTCTTCACCCGCTCATTCGAGCCGAAGTAGTGCGCCGTACCGCCCGTTTTTGTGGCCCTTACGGAATAATAGTCGTCCCCCTGCTGCTCGAAACCGGTGATTATCGTGAAATGATTCATCGCGTTCTCGTTGTCGATTGCAGTGAACAAACCCAGCTTGTCCGCACGATCACCCGAGCCGGGCTGGACGAGCGAACTGTGCGGACCATCATGGCCACCCAGCTTTCGCGCATGGAGCGGTTAAAGCGGGCCGATGATGTGATCGTTAATGATTCGGACATGCCTCATCTAAAACGCGAGGTAGATGTCTTGCACAATAAATACCTGGCCCTGGCGAACAAGGATTGATGCCGGTCATATCGCCACTTTTACCGGTCCGCAATTTTAATTGTGAAATTCTGTTTTGTAAGGCAATATCACAACTCCCGTCCCGTTTCAGCTACCTGATTACCCGTTACCGTGATTTGCTACGAACATCCTCTCAACGAACGTATCCGCACTTTGCTGCGGCTCGAGGATCTGTTCGACAGGGTGGCTTTTTTTTCCGCGAAGGAGGATGCTCTCGAGCACCACACCGCGCTTGTCACCCTGTTCGAGATTCTCGATGTAACGAGCCGGGCGGACATGAAATCGGATTTATTGCAGGAACTGGAGCGTCAGAAGCAGGCATTGGAGATATTGCGCCGGAATCCCGGCATTTCGGAAGGCGCGCTGAATCAGGTGCTGAACAACATTCAGGCAGCATCACAAAACCTGCTGAATATGGCTGGTAAAATCGGTGAGCACATGCGCGAGAATGAATGGCTCATGGGTATCAAGCAACGCGCCGGTATACCGGGAGGCGCATGTGAATTCGACCTGCCTTCCTATCATTATTGGCTGCATCTCGATCCTGCACTGCGCCGCGGCGATCTCAACGAATGGCTTGCGCCGCTTTTGCCCATCGAGGAAGGTTTCAGAATCGTCCTGAATCTATTGCGGAATAGCGGCAAAACGTTCCGTCACACGGCGTACCGTGGTGTTTTTCAGCAGATGGGGTCTGGGCGCATCGCGCATATGCTGTGCTTGAAGGTCGATGAAAGCCTGCCTTGCGTTCCCGAAATCAGCGCCAATAAATATGCGCTAAACATTCGTTTCGTCATCTCGGGTGCAAGGCAGAAACCCAGAACATACGAAGAAGATGTAGAGTTCGAACTGACTTTTTGCAATTTATAGCAATTCAGGCGGTTACCTTGAAATAACCCTCTCGACTGTTCGCTTCCCATTTAGTATTCCATTAGATCAAGCCAGAGTTCATCAAGAAATGTCAGATTTTTTTGCGCTAATTCCCGCAGCGGGTTCCGGCTCGCGTATGGGAAACGAGTTACCCAAGCAGTATCTATTGCTGGCAGGCAAGCCCATGATTTATCATGCTTTACGAAGGCTGTGCGGTTCGCCCCGGCTGCGAGGCGTGTTCGTGGTTCTGGCACCTGACGATCTGGAATGGGGGAGGCACGACTGGTCCGAATTTTTGGATAAACTAGCGGTGGTTCGTTGTGGAGGCGCAACGCGCGCGCAGAGCGTGCTCAACGGGCTTAAAGCGGCCCGCGGGAGCTCGTCCATTGGTGATGAGGACTGGGTACTGGTGCATGACGCCGCCCGCCCGTGTCTAAGCGAAAATCAACTCGAGAAGTTGATGCACGATCTGTCCGATGATGAGGTAGGCGGGTTGCTTGCGGTTCCGGTGGCGGACACGCTGAAGCGCGGCGATAACGACAGCCGGGTTGAACGCACCGAATCGAGGGACGGTTTATGGCAGGCGCAAACACCGCAGATGTTCCGTTATAGGGTGCTTGTGGAGGCCCTGAGCACCGTAGGCGGCACCACGATGACGGATGATGCGGGCGCGGTCGAGGCGCTTGGGTTGCATCCCAAGCTGGTCCTGAGCGATGCGCGCAATCTGAAGGTGACTTATCCTCAGGATCTGGCATTGGCCGAGCTGATACTCAGGAATCCCGTATAAGCGTCATTGAGTAGATGGATGGCCCCTTTTGACGAGCCAATGAAAGCATTCCCATGTAGTAGAACGCCATTTTGACCGGCTGCAAGTAGAATCGGGAAGGGAAGAGAGTGACTAAATTTAGAATTGGGCAAGGTTTCGACGTGCATCAACTGGTGGAGGGACGCAAGCTTATCATTGGAGGCGTAACCATACCCTATGAAAAAGGACTTCTGGGGCATTCCGATGCAGACGTGTTGCTGCACGCAATATGCGACGCGCTCCTTGGAGCGGCGGGGCTTGGCGATATAGGAAGGCACTTTTCGGACACCGATCCACGGTACAAGAATATCGACAGCCGCGTGCTGCTGCATAACGTATATCGTCTGCTGGACGAGCACGGCTACAGCGTGGTAAACATCGATGCGACCATCGTGGCCCAGGCGCCGAAAATGGCACCATATATTCCGATCATGGTCAGCAATATCGCACATGACCTCCGGATGGAGGCGCGAGACGTCAATGTCAAGGCCAAGACTGCGGAACGTCTTGGGCCGGTCGGCAGGGGTGAAGGCATAGAGGCTGAGGCGGTATGCCTGCTAACTCGACACGACGGTTGACTGAAAAAGATACTCGGACAGCAAAAACTATCCGGGTTTTTTTCGCCATATGGCCGGATAACGCCGCACAAGAGCAAATGGCCGGGCTGGCCAGGCGGTTACGATTGGAATCGCTGTGTGGCGGGCGGAAAACCAAAGCAGACAATATTCATCTGACGCTGGTATTTGTCGGAGAGGTGGATGCCGCCGGGCTGCAAACACTTCGGGAAGCGGCAGACAAAATCAGGGATACGGGAACACGGGCTTTTGATCTGGTTGTCGATACGGTGCGCTATTGGAGGCACAACCAGATCGTTTATGCGACGACAGACAAAGTGCCCCGGGAACTGGCGGATCTGGTAAGCGCGTTACAGGATGCGCTGTCCGTTGCAGGGTTCACTCCGGAGCAGCGGCCCTATATTCCGCACATAACCTTGATGAAGCGTGCCTCGTGTCAGACCCTGCCCCCGTTGCTGGAGCCGGTTGTCTGGCGGGTACGTGAATGGATGCTGGTTAAATCGGAACAGACCAGCGATGGATCGGTTTATACCCCCCTTCACCGCTGGTCCCTGGGGTGATGTGACTTAGAGATAAATGCAGCTTTCCAGATGTCTGGTCAAATTCTTTTCGCTGGTCCTCGTGTAATCCTTTTCAAACGTGTCGCTTACCATATTTCGCACATGGCGTCCCATGTTGCTGTTGATCAGGCCCATAAAGGGCGCCGATACGACCAGGATGAGCCGCTGGTAACTGTTGGTGATACGGCCTTGCTCCAGTTCCCGGGCTAACTGACAGGCAAAGTTTTGAGCCTCGTGTTGTTTTGGATCGGTGGCGGGTATATAGGAGCCGTGACCATTGCCATGGCTTTTGTTGTGTCCGGGGCGGTCGGAAACCAGATATTGCCCTTTTTCTCTACTGGCATCGTGTCTGAATTCCTTGAGTTTCTGTAATCCTTTTTTTGGGCCGTAATTTGCGTACAAGTATGCTGCGCTTGCATTTGCGACAAGAATCCACGTAATCCCCATGACTCCTCCGTGCGATGATGATAAAGTGAAACGAGGTGAAAAGGTCCTTCTCAACAACGGACAAGCAATTTCTAACAGAAGTTGCGGCTGGTGGCAATCATTGAATCACGCTCCCGCGGTTTTTTCTTGAAGATACTCGCTTTCGATACTTCGACCGAGTATTGTTCGGTCGCCTTGTTTCTCGATGGCGAAACAATGAGCCGGGAGGTTCTTGCCGGGCAGCGGCATTCCGAGCTGATTTTGCCTATGGTGCGGCAGACGCTTGCCCAAGCCGGACTGATTTTGACGCAACTGGATGGTATCGCCTTCGGCGCGGGTCCCGGATCATTTACCGGCCTGCGCATCGCATGCGGCATTGCCCAGGGATTGGCTTTCGGCGCGGATCTGCCCGTGTCGGGCATATGCACCTTGGAAGCGTTGGCGCAGGAAGCCGGGGGCGGCAGGGTGATTGCAGCGCTCGACGCCCGCATGAGCCAGATTTACCATGCCGCCTACGAGGAAGGGCGAGACGGATGGCGGCCCATAACCGGACCTGCCCTGTGCTCGCCCCACGATGCGCCCCTGGTTCCGGGTGATGATTGGATTGGCTGCGGCAGCGGTTTCGACATGCATGATCAGGTCTTGCATGCACGCTACGGTCAACGCATCAAGCACAGTCTCAGCGGTTTGCGGCCTCACGCCCGTTCCGTCGCCCGGCTGGCGGTACGAAGGTTTGCGAAGGGGGAGGGTATTGACCCTGCCGATGCCGCGCCGCTATACATCCGTAATAAGGTCGCTCTGAAGGAGAAAGAGCGTTGAGCGCCCAGTTGCAGGAACTACCGAAAATCCGGCGGATGGCCCCGTCCGACCTGGATGCGGTGGTGGCTATCGAGCGCGAGGTTTTTCTCTTTCCCTGGACACGCGGCAATTTCAGCGACTCGATCAATTCGGGTTATTACTGTCTGGTATTGGATCTGGACGGCCGTATTTTTGGTTATGGCGTAATGACAATCGGGGCGGAAGAAGCGCATTTACTGACGCTCAGTATCGCCGCCGGCTCTCAGCGGAAAGGCTGGGGCGAGCGATTGCTGCGGCACTTTATTCAGATCGCCATAGACCAGCGCGCACGCTCGATGTTTCTGGATGTGCGCGAGTCCAATCATGCCGCGACCCGGTTATATGAACGGATCGGGTTCAGGCAAGTGGGCAGACGCAGGGATTATTATCCCGCCATGGGAGGACGTGAAGACTCGCTGGTAATGGAGTTGATGTTGTGAGGAATTGATGCCATGGTTTCCCGCAAGGATGCAAGGCGTAAGGAGATACTCAAGGAACTTGGTTTGACGCCGGTGTGGCGTGTGAGGACAGACCATCTGCCCGAATTGCCCGTCCAAACTCCAGGTCCGGCTCCTGCCGGGCAGGCCACGGCGGAGGAATCCGCTTGCAGCGCACCCGCGGATACGGTGAAGGCCCGGCGTTTCGAGATTCTGAGAATGGGTTGGGATGAACTTGAGGCGAGTGTTGCGGGTTGCATCGCATGTCCCTTGTGCCAGTCCCGTACGCGTACCGTGCCCGGGGTGGGCGACAGGAATGCCGACTGGTTGTACGTGGGCGAGGGGCCGGGTGCGCAGGAGGATGTCACGGGAGAGCCTTTTGTCGGTCAGGCCGGCAAGCTGCTCGACAATATGCTCGCCGCGATCGATCTGAAGCGCGGCCGCAATGTCTTCATTACAAATATCGTGAAATGCCGCCCGCCCGGGAACAGGGAGCCCACGCCCTATGAAGCGCAGCAGTGTGAGCCGTATCTCGCGCGGCAAATCGAACTGATCAAGCCCAAACTCATCATTGCACTGGGTAAAACCGCGGCTCAGAATCTGCTGGGGACGGATGCCAGTATTGGCAGTCTTCGCGGCAGGTTGCATCGACATTCCGGGATTCCGGTCATCGTAACCTATCATCCCGCCTACCTGCTGCGCACGCTGACCGCCAAAGCAAAAGCGTGGGAGGATTTGTGTTTTGCCAAAAGCACGATGCAGAGGCTGTCTCCCCTTGCAATTCCCTGATTGATCCCCACATCATTTATTGTTTGCCGATTCATCGAGGAGGGTGTGTATGCGCAAGCTGCTGTTGTCCCTGACGTTGCTTCTGACTTTTTCCCTGAGCGGCTGTGGTTACAACACGCTGCAAACCACGGATGAGCAGATCAAGGCGAACTGGGCCGAAGTTGTGAACCAGTATCAGCGCCGCGCGGACCTGATCCCCAATCTTGTGAACGTCGTAAAGGGGTACGCCGCACAGGAAAAAGACGTGCTGCTTGGGGTAACCAATGCCCGCTCCAGGGTCGGCAGCATTCAGGCCACACCGGAGCTTCTCAACAACCCGGAGGCATTCGCAAAGTTTCAGGCTGCCCAGGGAGAATTGTCCAGCGCCCTGTCGCGTTTGCTTGTCGTGGCCGAAAATTACCCGCAGCTCAAGTCGGATGCCAACTTTCGTGAATTGCAGGCACAACTGGAAGGAACCGAGAATCGCATTACCGTAGCGAGAAATCGCTACATCAAGGCCGTACAGGAATATAACGTGGTGGTCAGGTCGTTCCCCAGCAATCTGACGGCGATGATATTCGGATACAAGGTAAAGCCGAGCTTTACCGTTGAAAACGAAAAGGAGATTTCCACTGCGCCCAAGGTGGATTTCAGTGTGCCTGCACCCCAAAATAAATAGAGCTGGTTATACATGACCCGGTCCTGGGTTAAAACGCTCACATCTACGCTCGCATTTACTGCGCTGCTTTTTTCCGCCTTTCTGGCGGTGGCGGATGTTGCGGTTCCACCCCTCAAGTCTCGCGTCACCGATCTGTCCGGAACACTCTCCGCGAATGAGGCCGTCCAACTGGAGCAGAAGCTGGCGGCTTTCGAGGCGAAGAAAGGCAGCCAGATCGCGGTATTGATCGTTCCGACGACTCAGCCCGAGACTATCGAACAATATTCCATTCGAGTTGCCGAAGCCTGGAAGCTGGGGCGGAAAGGTATTGATGATGGCGCGTTGCTGGTGATCGCAAAACAGGATAGAACATTGCGCATAGAGGT
This sequence comes from Nitrosospira sp., assembly GCA_036392275.1. Lineage (GTDB taxonomy): Bacteria > Pseudomonadota > Gammaproteobacteria > Burkholderiales > Nitrosomonadaceae > Nitrosospira. The sequence goes on from DASVYI010000339.1 coordinate 8,121, forward strand.
TGGTTATGGCCTTGAGGGCGTTCTGCCGGACGCCATTGCAAAACGCATAATCGAGGAAACAATCGTTCCAAAGCTCAGGCAGGGAAATTTCGCCGGCGCCATTGATGCGGGGATCGAGAAAATAATGAGTGTGATCCAGGGGGAGCCGCTGCCGCCGCCCCCGGCCAGACACGCCGAGCGCGGCGGTGCTTCCAATGATGCGGGCGGTGTGCTGGATAACCTTTTCTTCATTTTCATCGTACTCATCGTGGCCGGCAGGATATTGCAGTCCTTGTTTGGACGTTTCGTGGGCGCCTCCCTCACGAGCGCATCTGCAGGATTTCTGGGCTGGCTGCTTTTTTCCTCGATAGCAGCAGGCATCATCATCGCGGTTCTGGCATTTTTCCTGAGCTTGTTCGGCAGCTCGGGCGGCGGTTTCTATCGTGGAGGCCCCGGTGGCTGGTATGGAGGCGGTGGTTTTGGTGGCAGAGGCGGTGGCGGTTTTGGCGGGGGCGGTGGTTTCAGCGGAGGTGGCGGCGGGTTTGGTGGTGGCGGCGCATCGGGGAGATGGTGAGTGAATTTCGGACGGATACTGCGTCATTTTTCTACCGGTCAAATGGCCATACGGCGCGCATTTCCCGAAGCTGCCCTGATGGCAATCGAAAAGGCGATCGGAAAATCAGAGAGCGGCCATCGTGGAGAAATCCGGTTCGCTGTAGAGGCGGCATTGAATACACTGCCTCTGCTCAATGATCAATCGGGGCGCGAACGGGCCGTAGAGGTATTTTCCCATCTCCGCGTCTGGGATACCGAACATAACAATGGCGTGCTCGTTTATCTGCTGCTCGCCGACCGCGATGTCGAAATAATTGCCGATCGCGGAATCAATGCCAAAGTCGGGAATGAAGAATGGGAAAGCATCTGCCGTGAAATGGAAACCATTTTTGCGCAGGGGCGGTTTGAACAGGGCGTGATCGCCGGAATCGAATCGATCGGCCGGCATTTACGGGAACACTTCCCCACGCAAACTGCGGGTGGCGAAAATGAGCTGCCGGACAGGCCGGCAATTTTGTAATTTTCGCAGGGATCTCGCAGGAGCACTTACATTCTGGTCACGGCGGACCCAGTTAATGGCCCCTTAATGCCCCTTGTGCGCCCCGATCAGATGGAGTGAATCTTCAATGCTCTGGTTACGCAGATGCCATTGACGTATCAGCGCCATGATTACCGCCACGAACAGGCCGAACAGTATGATTACGGTATAAACGTGGACATCGAAGCTCACCAGTATCGCGTAGAGTCCAAGCATCGTGAGAATGCTCAGATTTTCGTTGAAGTTCTGCACGGCGATGGAGTGGCCCGCACCCATCAGGATGTGCCCCCGGTGTTGCAGCAACGCATTCATTGGCACGACGAAGAATCCTGCCAGCCCCCCGATCAGTACCAGAAGAATGAGCGCAATCCATAGGTCGCGCGCGACAATCATTGCCATCACCACGATGCCCATCGCGATACCGAGCGGGATTACCTTGACCGATTGGCGCAGGGATACCACTCGTGCCGCGATGACGGCACCTATCGCGATCCCCACGGCAACCACCCCCTGTAACTGAGCGGCTTTGCTTAACGGGTAGCCAAGCGCGGCATCGGCCCACTTCAGCACGATGAATTGCAGCGTCGCGCCCGCGCCCCAGAACAACGTCGTAACGGCGAGCGATATCTGCCCGAGTTTGTCTGCCCATAATAACTTCATGCAGTGCCCGAACTCGTGCATCAAAAACATCGGGTTTTTCTTTAGAATACGGTGGTCCACGCCGGTGTTGGGAATGTACAGATTGAAAATGGCCGCGGTCGTATAGAATATGGCAATGAGCAGTATGCTGGCTTCCGGTACGGTATCCACGCCGGTATCAATCGCGGGGAAGTCGAATGAGAGAATCACGGTGGAAACCGCGGGTGAGATAAGCAATCCGCCCAATACCGTGCCCAGTACAATCGACGCGACGGTCAGTCCCTCGATCCAGCCATTGGCGATGACCAGTTTTTCCGGCGGGAGGAGTTCAGTAAGTATTCCATACTTGGCAGGGGAATAGGCGGCGGCTCCAAGTCCCACGACCGCATAGGCAGCGAGCGCGAAGTACTGGTGCGAAGCCAGAAACAGCAGGCTGCAACCTGCGATTTTGACCGTATTGCTTATGAACATCACGCGCCCTTTGGCCATGGAGTCAGCGAAAGCTCCAACGAATGGAGCGAGAATGACATAGAACAAAACAAATACAAACTTGAGC
>DASVYI010000340.1:0-5597 GCA_036392275.1 Nitrosospira sp.
CGTGCTAAGTTCACTTTGGGTGACTGCCGACTATCAGCATATTACCAACCCGGCATTCAATGCCGATCGCGGTCCCGTTAATATTTATGGACTCAGAGTCCATGCCGAGTTTTAGTGCGGCGCATGATCCGGTTCAATAAAACCCTTGGGGTTGTTATATCATCCGGATTTTCCATTGCTTGTAATAAGATCATATGAATATCTGCTTCATCGGCGGCGGCAATATGGCAGCCGCATTGATAGGCGGCCTGCTGCAGCAAGGCTACTCCCCCGCGCAGATAGCCGTGGTGGAGACGAATGCCGGTCAGCGCGACAGGATAAAACGTGAATTCAATGTGGAGGCAGCAGCGGATCCCGCTAAAGGTTTGGCGAATAGCGGCGTAATAGTACTCGCGGTAAAACCTCAGCAATTGGCGGCCGTGGCGCGCGAGCTTGCGCCCCTGCTCTCCGGTCAGCTTGTCATCTCCATCGCGGCGGGTATTCGCGCCGGGGACATAGCGCGGTGGCTGGGCGGCTATGGACGGGTGGTGCGCGCAATGCCCAATACTCCGGCTCTGGTTCGCGCAGCCATGACAGGTTTATATGCTTTGCCGGAGGTGGATACCGAAGGGAAGCATGCCGCGGAAACCATCCTGTGCGCGGTGGGTTCCGTGCTGTGGTGCGAAAAGGAAGAGCTGCTTGACGCGGTGACCGCGGTTTCCGGCAGCGGCCCGGCTTATGCGTTTTACTTCATCGAAGCCATGCAGGAAGCGGGGCTTCGATTGGGATTGAGCGCGCCCCAGGCGCAACGGTTGAGTGCCGAAACCTTTCTGGGCGCGGCGAAGCTTGCGCTCGGCAGTACGGAAAATGCCGCCACGCTGCGCGCCCGGGTAACGTCGCCGGGCGGCACTACGGAACGTGCGATAACCTCGCTCGAAAGCGATGGCGTTAAAGAGGCAATCATCAGGGCGATTGATCGGGCGTATCGGCGATCATGCGAATTGGGCGAAGAGCTTGGCAAGGGATGATGGGGCAGAGATAAGGATAATAAGAAGGGATACCACGGGGAACGCTTCTCGGCCCATTAGGGAACGGTTATGCTCAATCAGATGCTGATATTCCTGCTCGACACGTTTCTCGGGCTTTTTTCACTGGCGCTGCTGCTGCGTTTTTACATGCAACTGCTGCGCGCGCCCTACCGCAATCCGCTGTCCCAATTTCTGATTGCGGTGACCGATTTCATCGTACGGCCGGCACGGCGGGTAATCCCCAGCTTCCGCGGCATGGATCTCCCCACGCTGCTGCTGGCGTGGCTTGCACAACTGGCGTTGCTGGCGGGCGTACGCATGCTTCAGGGTTACAACTTCAGCTCGACCATCGGCATCGCCGCCGGAGGGCTGGGTCTGCTCGCCCTGGTGGAAATCATCAAGATGACGCTATATATCGTCATGGTAGCGGTGATCATGCAGGCTGTGCTCTCATGGTTCAATCCGTACAGTTCGCTTGCACCCACGCTCGACAGCTTTACCCGGCCATTTCTCGGGTTCATCCGCAAGCGGCTCCCAACCATCGGCAACGTCGATTTATCGCCGCTGTTCGTGCTGATCGGTATTCAGTTGCTGCTATTTCTCGTGGCAGGCGTGGAGAAGGAAATCTCCCGCCTGTTTTGATGTCTTCCGTGATGCCCCGCGCCTGGTGCCGGAGCGAAGAGGACGGAAATGGCCGCCGCCTTATCCTCACCCTGCACATTCAGCCCGGCGCGAAGCGCACAGAAGCCCTGGGCTTGCATGGGGATGCGCTGAAAATCAGGCTGGCCGCGCAACCCGTGGACGGCGCCGCCAACACCGCGTTGCTGGAATTTCTTGCCGGGATTTTTGGCGTGCCACGGCGGCAAGTGACGCTCAAGCAGGGGTCTGGTTCGCGGCGCAAGGTCGTCGAGATCAGGGAAGCGGTCCGTGGACCCGATGCGCTGTTTAAGGAAGCCGATGAATAAACGGGTTGCCGGGCTTGCATCCCTGGCATGCGTTCATCCCTATCGCTCAGCTTGCATCGCATGCGCTTCTCGATGAAGCGAATGCTTTGGCGCTCCGAATCGATACATCCCTTATTTTGCGATGGTGATACTCGGTACACCGCTGCGCGGCAGGTCGGTTACGGTCATCTGGTACAACAGGCGCAACGTGCGGAAGGCATCCTGGTTCCAGCGCGCGTTCGGGCCGGACGTATTCACCGCATAATAGCGGCCATGGGTGCGCACCGAAAGATCAGCCTGGGGAGACTCCGAGTCTGAAACAACGACTTCCATTGTGGAAACGGGATTTTCGTCATGCTTGATGGGCGGCGTTCTCGGATCCTTCTCGATGTCGTATTCCGGCTCTTCTTCGAGAGAGCGGCCAAGAAAATTCAGTATGGCGTGGAAGCTTCTAAGCCGGAAAGCACCCCGGACAGGCCAATCCCCGCCCGAATGGCCGGGGCGGATATCGAAGGCGACATCGATCGCTCCCAGCGCGCCCGTTTCGTGGCTCAACCACGCGCGCTCGTCCGCTGACAATATTTCAGGATCGTAGTTGGTAATGAGAACCGGACCCGGTACCCGCTTGTTGAGTAGATAGGTGTTGTTCAGTTCGTTATAGTGCACCAGGAACTCCTTCTCCAGCGCCTGGAAACCCTCGGCGGTCACCGTGCTGGCGGGAATAACCCAGGTTTGCTCGACCGTCAGTGGTTCGGCATAAAGCTGATTCTGATCCTGTACGGCGGAAAGATGAAGCACTATCCGGCGGAACATCTCGTAGCCCTTCGCATCACTCGGCCTGTTGCGATAGGAAACCCGGCTCTCCGCCTGCTGAATCCATACTTCCTGCGCCATCAGTCTCAGCAGAAGATCGATATCGAAGTGCTGGCGAAGCAGGAGCATGAACTTGTGTTGCTGAAACGGCGTAAGGAGCCGTTTGGTGAATTCTTCCCCCTCGATTGGAACGATGCTGATGGTGGGGTTTTCCGCGATACTGCCCCCGAATGTCGGCACGAGCATGCCCCCGGCATTCCCCGTCAGCGCGGGCGTGCCACCCGCGCTGAAGCGGAAATCGAAAGTGGCAGCGACATTCGAAACCCCGGTGAAATGGATGGGCTGGTGATGATGGGCGCGAGCGATATTCATCAGCAACTGTTTCGATGCAGCGCTATTGATTGCCTCATCATAGGCACCCACCGCGCGGTTGAGCGTGATGGGCGATACGCAGCCGGAAAGTGCGAGTACCGACAGTATCCAAAGTGGAGTTTGAAATAGACGGAATGTGCAGGAACGAAAAATGGGGTCAAACACGATTATCGTTTTTTCAACCGAAACGCTATCTACACGATTTTACATGGCACGACGGCGTCCTCGTCATACGAATAGATTGCGCACAAACGATGATAGCCATCGGCGATGACAACCTTGCCATTGGCTAAGTCCCGTACCAATAATAGTGGCTGAAGATCTTGCCCCGACTCTATTTTCTGTTGATCTTTTTCGACATGCGCGTTGCTGATCCCAAGCAATGATAGACGGGATGCCCTGAAAATATCTTTTGCCTTGAACTCCGATAGGGAAGCGCGCCTCAGTTTCTCCACATACCCATTTGCCGCGGATTCATTGTATATCAGACTCAGATACGACTTTGCCGCGGAATAGTTGTGATCATCTGGTTCACTCGCCCACTTGATTTTGACTTTCTTGATTTCGACTTTCTTGATTTCGACTTTATTCTTCGCCATCACGACCTCCTTAAGTCTGGAAAACCATCATGGCCAATATCACATGGCCATAGTTTGAGGCAAAATCGATGAGCCAGTTATTTATGTTAGTATCTACCACCCATGTTCGTCATTATGTAATTTGCCATGCGCACGTTGTGCACTGCCGTTCTGATGGTTCTGCTGCTAAGCGCCTGCGGCCTCAAGGGGCCGCTTTATCTCCCTCAAACCCAAACCGCACCACAACCTCCAGATCAAAATAAAAAGAAGTGAGCAGCACGTGAACGGTTGGCCGTTCGATTATCGCGAGGGCAGGCTCTGGGGTGAATCGGTTCCCCTCGATCGTGTTGCCCGGGAAATCGGCACGCCGTGTTATGTTTACTCCCGCGCGGCGCTGACTGGTGCTTATGAGGCATTCGATGCAGCGTTTGCGGGACGCAACCATCTGATCTGCTATGCGGTGAAGGCCAATTCCAATCTGGCCATTCTCAATTTGTTCGCCCGGCTCGGCAGCGGCTTCGACATCGTTTCCGGCGGTGAACTCCACCGGGTACTGAAAGCGGGTGGCGATCCGCAAAAAATTGTATTTTCTGGAGTGGGCAAGCGTCCTGATGAGATGCAGGCCGCCCTCGAGGCAGGAATACTCTGTTTCAATGTGGAATCCCGGTCGGAGCTGGAAATGCTGGATCGGGTTGCGCGCGAAATGAACAGGGTCGCGCCGGTAAGTCTCCGCGTCAACCCGGATGTGGATGCGAAGACGCATCCCTATATTTCGACCGGCCTCAAGGAAAACAAATTCGGGATACCCTTTGATGAAGCGGAATCCCTCTATGCTTCGTCCCGGCAGTTTACCCATTTGCGCGTCACCGGACTGGACTGCCATATCGGTTCACAACTGACCGAGCTCGATCCCTTCGTCGAAGCCTGTGGAAAGATGCTGGAATTGCTCGATCGCCTGCTGGCTCAGGGACTGCAAATCGACCACCTGGATTTGGGCGGCGGATTGGGCATCCGTTATTCCGGAGAAAACCCGCCAGCTGCCCGCGATTATGTCAACGCGTTATACGGCCAGATCGGCCAGCGCAAGCAGAAGATTCTGATCGAGCCCGGCCGGGCGCTGGTGGGAAATGCGGGTGTGCTGCTGACACGGGTGGAATATCTGAAGCACAGCCCCCACCGCAATTTCGCCATTGTGGACGCGGCCATGAACGATCTCATGCGTCCCGCACTATATGGCGCCTATCACGAAATTCTGCCCGTGATCCCGGGAAATGAAGGAGATGCAAAAAGCTACCAGGTCGTCGGCCCTGTTTGCGAAACGGGGGATTTTCTCGGGCATGACCGGAACCTTGCCTTGTCTGAGGGAGATTTGCTCGTCATCATGTCCTCCGGAGCTTATGGCATGAGCATGAGCTCGAATTACAACACGCGGCCCCGGGCAACCGAGGTGATGATCGATGGAGAACAAATTCATGTCATACGCCGGCGCGAGTCCGTCGAACAGCTGATTGCCGGCGAACAGATTCCGGCCTGGCAGGCGGAAGGGCTGTGACAGCGCCTGCGGTAGCGCTTTGTGACGACTCCATTCCTTGTGAACAGCCCTTTCGGAGCCTCGCAAACCGTTACTACAGCAGAAAAAGGGTAGCCAGCCCCAGGAAAATGAAAAAACCGCCGCTATCCGTGACGGCTGTTATCATCACGCTCGAACCCGCCGCCGGGTCGCGGCCGAGTTTATGAAGGGTAAGCGGTATCAATACCCCCAGCACCGCTGCCAGAAGCAGATTCAACAGCATTGCCAATGTCATCACAAGGCCCAGGGAAACGCTGCGGTAAATGAAAAATGCGAATAATCCCACGACACTGCCCCATACCAGGCCATTTAC
>DASVYI010000341.1:0-9325 GCA_036392275.1 Nitrosospira sp.
AACGGATCGGTATAGTGTTGAATGACCTCTGCACCGAAATCCTCTTTGCTATCGAAATAATTGTAAAAAGAACCCTTGGGAATGTTTACCGCATCCAGAATTTCCTGCAGTCCCGTGCCATGGTAGCCCTGCTCTCTGAGCAGGACGACGCCTTCGTTTAGCAGGTTTTCTCTATTGAATTCTTTTTTCGCTGGTTTAGGCATGGATTAATGATATGACCGGTCGTATTTAATGTCAAGCAAAACGTTTACGCCTCACCCATTGCGTATTCCCGTAAGCCATTATCCCCCGGTTCTGGTAGAATTGCGGCCACGTTTGAGGTGCCCGGCCGCATAAGCGGCTGGGTTAAACGGGAACCAGGTAGGTATTCCGGCACATTCTCCTTCACGGAGATTGTGCCGGGATTCCTCAAGATGCCTGGGCTGCCCCCGCAACGGTAAACAGGTGTGGGCGTATCAATCTTGCCGTCTTACGGCAGATGGAAGCCACTGTGAATTCTCCAATTCATGGGAAGGCGATACGTCAAAATCCTGCGAGCCCGGATACCGGCCTTGAGCGCATTTGGAAGTACCGCGTGGGGCGGTATCCGATCGATAGCCTTTCGATATCCTCTGCCTTATCGGCGTGGCGAGTTCCGGCAATCCCCCGTGATTTCTCGTGCCCTTGCGGCTTGGCGATCCCTTATCGAGCCCCCCGCGGTATTTCCCGTTTTTGTCGCCAGGGTGGACGGCGGGTCTACCGGATAAAACAATCCTGTATGCGTGTTTCACAGAATAAGCCAGCGCTTGCTGTCGTTTCCTGCGTATCTGAAAAATTTATCCACGGGTGCCCGAATCAGGCAAATAATATGATGATGTCATTATGACCACGGCCCGGAAGCAGAGTGTCCGGCACGCCGCTCATCCTGCATCCGCACCGGGTGACGCCCAACTGCGAAGGGATAACGAATGAAATCAGGCAGAATGCTGGCTTTGGGGTTGATATTGAATCCGCTTGGGCTGGCTCTCGCAAACGATGTGCCCGAAGCGGCGCTGCCGGAACTGACCATTTATGGCGGGAACCGTATCCCCAAAGGCTCGGAATTGACCAATCTCCGGATTAATTCCGTCAAATTGAAAGTCGAGGATAACGACTGGAAGACGGTATTGCAGGAACAGGTGCAGATCAATGAGCTCGGGCCGGGGGGACCGGTATCGCTTTTCATGCGGGGCTCCAACTCTAACCAGACGGTATTTTTGATCGACGGCGTGAAAATGGCATCCGCGACGGTCGGCTCGCCAAACTTCGCCGCCATCGCACCAGGTCTCCTGTCATCGGTCGATGTGATTCAGGGGGGCACGTCGGCGGCCTTCGGGTCCAATGCGGTCGGCGGGGTTGTACGTGGAAATATCGATATCCCGAAAGGAATGATGTTTTCGGCCGGTGGCGGTTCGAGATACTCGGAACGCGCCGCTGGAAGTCTTGGGATACGGGGAGAGTCTTATTACGCCGGAATCAGGGTCGTGCAGGACATTATCCAGCAGGGGCCGGCCACAAACAGGAATAATCCTTTTGCCTTCAATCCGAATTCGGACAGAGATCCGAGAAGCCGCCTGGGAATCGTCGCCAAGGCGGGAGGATGGATAACACCGGATTTTCAGGTGGAGGCGACCGCCTTGGGCTCTCAACTCCGGGCGCCGTTCAACGCCACGCCGACCACCAACGATGTGAACCTGCAGTCCATCTCCATGACGAATCTGAGGGGAATCTATTCGCTTCCCCATGATATCAGCATCATGGGGACATATGGCGTCTCGCTCGACCGCTCACACGTGCGGGGAGCATTTCCGGCGATATTCAACAGCCGCTCCCTGCAGGGAGCGCTGCAACTGGAAAAAAAACTGAGCCTCGGCCGGATTTTTGCGGGGATGGACCACGAAATTCAGGGAGTCAACAGCACGACACAGTTTACCAAGACCAGCAGAACCAACGTTGCGGGGTTCATCGGAACGCAGCTGGCTTCAGAGCATCACGTGGCGGAGGGCATGTTTCGCCACGACGAGAACAGTCAGTTTGGTGGGTTCAACACTTATTCGCTTTCTCTGGCGCGCAAGCTGGGCGAATCCTGGCGGGTCGGAGCGCTGACCTCGTTATCCTTCAAGGCGCCGACTTTCAATGATCTTTATTTTCCTTCCCTATTTGGGTGCTGCGGCGGCAACCCCAATCTGAAGCCCGAGCGCGGCCGCATGCACGAAGCTTTTGTTTCGTACAACGGCCCGGGGGGTGCAAGCTATCGCTTTGGTTATTTCATCAATACCATCAAGAATGCCATTGTCCTTTCCGGACCGCTTTTTCAACCCGACAATGTCTCCGAGGCAAGGATCGATGGGTTCGAACTGAGCGGAACTCAACCGATTGGCAAGGGATGGTCCACGCGGGTCAACGTGACGATCCAGGACCCGCGTAACAAGCAGCTCGACACAATTCTGCCTCGCCGGTCCCGGTTATTCGGCACGATGGCCCTGAGATACGCAGCAGGAAACTTTTCAGCCGAGGGAATCGTACGGGGTGAAGGCGAAAGGTTTGACGACAACGAAAATCTTCACAAGCTCCCTTCCATGGCAATCGTGGGCTTCAGCGCGTCCTACCGGGTCTGGCAGGGATCCATCCTCCGGATCCAGATCGACAACCTTCTGGATAAAAAATATCAGCCGGCCGTCGGGTTCAATGGAATTCCCCGAACAGTCTGGGCAAGCGTTTCGCATACGTTCTGACGGGTTTGGCGTCACACGTCACATGGACACTGGACGGTGTAAGGAGCGGGCGCGCAATTACACCGGATTGCGCCGGATGGATGGATACCTCATTCTGCTGAAGCCGGCAATTCGGAAATCGGTGTCATGACAACGGATGGCCTGATCGGATGGCCTGATGCTGGCGTACAGCCTAGGCCCGGTTTCCTTCCCTATCGTCACACCAGTTTCTATTGCATGGAATGCAATCCAATCACATTGCCTTCGGTGTCGAAAACCAGGGCGATGAAACCATATTTGCCAATGGACATTTTTTCCTTCATGACGCGTCCGCCATGTTCGGCAGCACGGGCAGCTTCGACCGCGCAGTCCTCACACTTGAAGTAAACCAGCGTGCCGCTGCCACCGGAAGCGCAACCTTCCATTTTCGCGAGCGCTCCCGCCACGCCATAGCCTTGGTCAGACATCGGGAAGGCCCACATTTCCAGATCAGGGCCTGGTATGTGCTCGAGCTTGCCTTGAAAGACGGCTTCGTAGAAAGCCTTGGCCCGTTCCATGTCCTGCACATAAATTTCAAACCAGCCAACCGGGTTGGGATTCATGATATGACCTCCTTGGGTTAGTTGTATGGCAGTTGCGATGTTTCCAGGCGTCAGTGTACCCGCTTTGCGGTGTCGCACGAAACGTGATCGCCGGAAAAATCTTTTCGCCGGACTCTGCCTCGTAAGACCCAATTAGACCGCGTTTCGTTTCTCACCTCGCCGCCGCGTCTTTCGTGCAGCGACCCGAGCGTGGAATAAGTATTGACAGGTTCCAAAGGAAATCGTGGAAATAGCAAGCTGGCCTAATGATCATGGCCGCATTGCCTAGTCGCGTTTGCACTGCTAAAGTCCGATGGTTTCCGGACACTCCACTCAGCCAACCCTATGTATAAATCCTAAATCCGGCAGTTGACCGCTCATTTTTAACTTTACCGCTATGATCTATAAATATTTTTTACGAAGCTTGACGTTCACCTTAGTGGTGAGTTCGCTACAGGGTGGATTGCACGTTTTTTGCGGCACATGGCTGCGTTGCAACTCCCTGGAATGGAATGACCATTCCGCGTCGTTGCACCTTGCCCTGCACCCCAAAAATCGCACACTCCCCCCTGTCCAACTGCCGGATTTGGGATAAATCATGAGCATCCGGCAGCTATGCCGGCGGCTGGCGAGATATATCGCGCCGAATTGGGAAGTGCTTGCCTTTGCACTGGCCGCCATGATCGTGATGGCAGCGACGATGCCATTGCTGGCCGCCTTGCTGCGGCCGCTGCTGGACGAGGCCATTACCGGCAAGAGCCAGGAACTGATGCAATTGGTGCTGATGGGGATCGTCGCGCTGTTCGCAATCCGGGGTGTGGCGGGCCATATCGGTACCTATGCAATCAACTGGATTGGCAGCAAACTGGCTACGGACCTCCAGGTGGACATGTTCGATAAATTGTTGAGTCTGCCGGGCCCATATCATGCCAGCCATTCCGCCCGCAGCCTCATCTTGAAATTTACATCCGATACCGGTCAGGTCGCCCGAACCTTCATCGCGGTAGTTACCATCCTGGTCAAGGATACGTTTACGGTTGCGGGTCTGCTGGGATGGATATTTTATGTCGACTGGCAACTTTCTGCGCTGGCGCTATCGTTGATGGCTGGAGTCCTGCTGATCATGCGCCTGGTTGCCGTCAGGTTGCAACGAATGGAAGCCGAAATAGGGCAATCAATCGACGGCATCACCCCGGTGATAAAGGAGTCCGTCGAAAACTACGCGGTGGTCAAACTTTACGGAGGACAGCAGTATGAGCGCTGCCGCGTGCGCGAGCAGACGGCTGGGACGCACCGTTTCCTGATGAAGCGGACAGCCATCGCAGCGCTCGGCGTCCCGTTGATACAAATGACCACTGCCGTTGCGCTGGCCATCTTCGTCTATTTTGCCGTGCAGCAATCGTTTGCCGATGAAATCACGGCGGGAGGATTGGCTTCGCTTATCGCAGCTCTGGCACTGCTGACCGGTCCGGCAGAGCGTATTGCCGGCATACAGGCCGCTATACGACCGGGACTGATCGCGGGCGGCAGTATATTTTCGTTATTGGATGAGCAGCCCGAGCCCGAGGCTGGAACGGTTGCCATTGGGCGCTCGCGCGGAGAGCTGCGTTTCGAGCAGGTCAACTTTTGCTCTGCTCCGCGGGATGATTCGGGAGCGGGTGCCGAATCCGGTCTGAAAGCATGCCCGGTGCTTCGGGACATTAACCTGACGGTATATCCAGGCGAAATGGTGGCGCTCGTCAGTTTTCAGACAAGCAGCGCAGCCGCGCTCGCGAATCTGGTGCCGCTTTTTTTTCGTCCTGCGAGCGGAAGGATTCTGCTCGATGGCCACGATTTGCAAAGCATCAGTTTGGCCAGCCTGCGCGCCAATATCGCGCTGATTTCGGCGGATACGGAGCTATTCGATGACACGATAGCTGCCAACATCGCCTATGGCGACATGGGCCGTGCCACCGAAGCCAGGATCATGTCGGCTGCATATCTCGCCCATGTGTCGGAATTCGTGCGCGAAATGCCGGAGGGATTGCAAACGCGAGTGGGAATGCCGGGTTTAAGGTTGTCAGCGGGGCAGCGGTTCCGTATTGCCGTTGCACGGGCGTTACTGAAAAATTCCCCTATCCTTATCGTGAACGAAATAAGCGGGCCGCTCGACCCGGAAACTGCGCATCATATGGCTTCGGCATTGGAAGTTGCAACACAGGGGCGCACCACGCTGGCTATCACGCATCGCTTATCCACCGTGAAGAAAGCCCGGCGTGTCGTCCTGTTGCATAAAGGCGGCATCATGGCAATTGGCAGCCATGGGGAGCTGCTGGCGGAACATGAAACTTACGCCAGGCTCGCAAGGACATTTGTCTGAGCATTGGCTGGTCGGCCGCCCCGGCAATTTTATACTTATCCCTTATACTTATCCATACGGCAATTTATCCATAAGGCAAACTCAGAACATCACCCTCAAGATCGCTGCCGACAGTCTCGGTGAACTCGTGCGTGGCGCGGCGTTCCTCCTGGCTTGATTCTCCGGATGAATACCCGGAAACCCATTTTTCCAGCTCCTGTTTGGTTTCCGCATCGCCAAGTGTCGGGTATCTTTCGAGCCACGCTAAAAGATTCATCAGCCACTGCTCGTCAGCCCGGCGTGCCTGGGCAATCCGCAGTTTGGGATGAGGTGTCGGCAGCGTATTTTCATCGTCCGCAAGCAATTCTTCGTAGAGTTTCTCTCCGGGCCGCAGTCCGTTGTAGACAATTTTTATGTCATCTTCACTCAGACCCGAGAGACGGATCATGTCCCTCGCGAGATCGACAATTTTTACCGGCTCGCCCATATCCAGTACGAAGATTTCGCCGCTGCTTTTTCTTCCACCCATCAGGCCGGCTTGCAGAACCAGTTGCGCCGCTTCGGGTATGGACATGAAATAGCGGGTAATTTCGGAATGCGTGACGGTAATCGGCCCCCCCTTTTCAATCTGCTCGCGAAATTTTGGAATGACACTGCCTGCGCTCCCCAGTACGTTACCGAAGCGCACGATCACAAAGCCCGTCTCCGGCGTCGCACGCATCAGACCACCCCTGCCAGAAAGGGAGGGGGACTGCGGTAATGCCTGGCACACCATTTCCGCTAGACGCTTGCTCGCGCCCATTACGTTGGTGGGATTGACCGCTTTATCGGTCGAGATCAGCACGAATTTCTCCACCCCATACTCGATGGCGGTCCGCGCCACAACGTAAGTGCCAAAAACGTTATTCAATACCGCCTGCCAGGCATTCTCGTGCTCCATGAGCGGCACGTGTTTGTAGGCAGCGGCGTGAAATACGGCCGCCGGTTTATACTGAGAAAAAATCTGGGCCAGACGGCGCTCATCTTTGATGTCGCCTATGGTGAAAGACACTGCCATATCAGGGAAATTGGCCCGGAATTCCTGTTCAACGTTGTATAGTGCGAATTCATTCACTTCGAAAAATACCAGGCGGCCCGGCCTGAACCTGGCGATCTGCCGGCATAATTCCGATCCGATCGAACCGCCGGCGCCGGTAACCAGCACTGTTTTTCCCGCGAGCAGTTCATGCAGTCCCTCGTTATCCAGCACCACCGGGTCTCGACCCAGCAGATCTTCCGGTTCGACGCTGCGAATCTGGGATACCTTGATCCTGCCGCTGATCAGATCATCATAGGAAGGGATGATCAGAGCCTTGACTCCGGCTGCCGCACACATCTCAAGCGCGCGGCGGCGGTCGCGATGGAGGCGATCCGGCTGGCGGCGGTCGGGTTGGGCGCGGTAGGACTGACGGCGGTCATATCCTGATGAGGTCAAGGCGATAATGGCATGGCCGACTCCAAGTTTTTTGGCAATTTCCGGCAAATCGTCGATCCGGCCCAGCACCTTGAAATCGTGCAGTATCAAGCCACGCTTTGCGGGATCGTCTTCCAGCAGTCCGGCGACCCTCCATTGCGTGCTGCGGGAAAGCTCCCTCACCAGGGGGACCGAAGCGTCTCCCGCGCCGAGGACCAGTACAAGCTTTCCCTCCAGTTTTTTCTGCCCGTATAGCCGATGCTCTTTCCAGAAACGGTAGGAGATCCGGCTGCTTCCCATAATGAACAAAAGCAGGATGGGAGCAAGCAACAGTACCGAGCGCGGGACCCCGGAGTGAACTTGCAACATATACAGGGCCAGCGGCACCGCGAGCGCCGACATGACAACGGCAAACAGGATGCGCCGCAGATCAGGCAGGCTGGCATAATGCCAGAGCCCGCGGTACAGGCGGAATCCCAGGAATGCGGCCGCATGTATCGGTATCACCCAGGGCAGGATGTGTTTCAACGAGGTGAAATAGAGAGGGGGTATTTCGAAATTGAAGCGGAAGGAATAAGCCAGCCACCACGCGACGCCTGCCGCCACGACGTCATGAATGAACGCAATCAAAGACCGTATGTTAGGCTTGCGCAGTGGCATCGTTACATGATATTAGCATTTAAATCATGAGCCGCCCGGGCGGCGTTTTCCGTAGCGATCGGAGACGAACATCACTACTGCATAAATTCCACTCCAGGCGGTGCAGACTGCGAGTTGAACGGATGTATTCTGTCCCATTGCCCACATGGCGCTGGCGCCCGCGGCCAACATGAAAATATACCCGAGCAGCGCTGTATTGCGATGGCCCAGGCCGCTTTGAACCATGCGCTGGTAGTAATGTTCGCGATGCGCCTGCCAGACCCTTGCGCCACGGAGCCCCCGTTTTACAAGTGTGACGGAAGCATCCGCAATGAATGGCGAAAACACCAGCAGCGGCAACCATAATGGCCAGTCGCCGTTTGTCCAGCCCATAAATCCCAGTGCAGCGGCCAGAAATCCCAGCGGGACCGATCCGGAATCTCCCATGAAAATTCGCGCCGGATGAAAATTGAACAGGAGGAAAGCTCCGGCAGCGGCAGCAACGCAGAAATTTATCGTCGCAAAGGAATCATTTCCGGCTGACCAGGCAACTATACCGTAAGAACTGAAGCCGATCAAAGCCATGCCGCCTGCCAAGCCATCCGAACCGTCCATGAAATTATAAAGATTGAGCATCCAGGTAATCGCGACAGCAGCCACCGCCGTGATTATCCAGCCATGCGTGTCGAACAGCATCGCATAGGAAAACGCAGCTGCAACCGCGACGTGCGACAATAATCTTGCCCAGACCGGCAAGCTGGAAATATCGTCGCCAAGGGATATCGCCGCGAGCAGCGCAACCCCGGCCCATATGGGCAACGGCAAGGTGTCAGGGATAAGCGTCCACGACACCAGGATCCCGGAGATCAACCCCAATCCCCCGGTTCGCGGAACCGCCCTGCTATGCAGCGAGCGGGAGTTCGGATGATCCAGTATCCTGAGAATGCTGCCGCTGATCAGATACCGGACCAACGCGAGCGTCACCGCAAACGCCGTGAGCGGAGCTAAAACAATCGAAAGCGGAGGACTGGCAATCACGATAGTCGAATTGTCCCTTGAAAAGATCGCGTTCGATTCGGCAAAAACATGCCGGAAGTCACACAGAGGATTATGAACCGGGATTATGAATCTTATACCGGCCCGAGGCAATGAAGTGCCGGGCTTGATAGAAAGCAGGGTATATTCGCCAGTCCGGCCGGTTCGGTTCCCGCTCCCTTCCGGTTAACTCCCCTATGATTTGGGAGTTTCTAAATAAGTTCCAAAATCCCCCAAAGGCTGACTCGGAGGCTGGCTCGGGGGATGGCTCAGAGGCTTTCAAGAAAATCTGGTATCGTTGCCCGGTATCGTTACGTTACGCGACTAGCAGCCTGTCGGACTTAAAGGAAATCGGCTGCAAAAGCGTCTGGGCGGTCCATATTTCGCCGATTTTTTGACCAATAGAACGACTATTGGCCTGCAAAATCGTCAAAATCTGTCCCCGACCAGCTTACTTCCAGCCACTTTTTCGCTTCGATTCTTCAAGTCCGACAGGCTGCTAGGGGAGTTGACCGGAAGGGAGCGGGAACCGAACCGGCCGGACCGG
>DASVYI010000342.1:0-3252 GCA_036392275.1 Nitrosospira sp.
TATCCACCGAAGCCAATGCCGACAGCTTTTGTTGCAGAGCTTTCGTGCTGCTCTCGTCTCTGGCGAGGACGTTCAATGTCATCGGGGTGGTTTCCTCATCCTGCATCAGTCTCTTGAACGCGATGACCGATTCGGTACTTGGGTCGCGAAGATCGATCGGGTTGAAATCGGTTTCTACATTGAATGCAAACGCGATGGAAATGAGAGTCAAAACGAGGGTGGCAACGGAAACCAGCTTGGCGTGACGGATCGGCAGGGCCGCCAGTTTCTTCGACAGGTCCGAGAGAGGATGATATTGACCTGCCTTCAAATCGAACTTCTTTGGCGCAGGCAGGACCTTCAACAGTGCGGGCAGGGAAAGCAATGTGATCAACAGGCAAATAAACAGACTGGTTCCCGCCAGCAGACCAAGCTCGGCGACCCCCCTGTAATCAGTCGGTATGAAAGCGTAAAGTCCGATAGATGTGGTGCCCGCAGCCAGTAACAGCGAAGGCCCCACGGTCATGAAGGTGTCGCGCAGCGCCGGCTCCTTATCGGCACCCGCATCCAAATTGTCGCGGTAGCGTAAGCAGAAATGGATCGCGTATTCCACGCCCAGGCCGATGTTGGATACGGCAAATGCCAGTGAAATCAGATTCAGTTCCGTCACGGCAAAGGCCGCGAACGCCCCCGAGAACACCATGCCCAGGGTCAATGTCAGCAACGTTGCCACCGTAAGCAAAACGGACCGGTAGGCGACCAGCAAGATACATAACACCACGACAATGGAGAAAACGCTGGCGGCAAAGGTGCCGGTGCTGATGCCTGCAAGCTCATCATCTTCAAGACCGACTTCGCCCGTCACCCAGACCTTGACAGCCGGCAGACCGGGGTCCTGAATATCCGCAGCGGCTTTGCGGATGACTTCGATCGCACCTTCGGCCGGACGGATTTGCGAGTGATCGAGCTTGGGCGAGACAATGATGAACTCCTTGCTGGAGTGTTTTCTCTTTTCGGCAATCAATGATTCCCAGGAGAGCAAGGCATTTTCGCCCTCGATCGTTTTATGCAGAACAAGCGCAATCTTGTCGGCCAGCGACGCCAGATCGACAGGTATGACCAGGTTTTTGTCCGCCGCCTCCTTATCCGTGGCCTTCAGGGCATCTTCAAAAATGGAAAAAAAACCAGCCAGACTGGGTTCCTGGGCGATTCTGCCGATAAACGGCTGGGCGGCCGACAGGTCGCTGGATAATGTCTGCAACTCGCCGGTATCCAGATAAAGCAGGCCGTTCTGACGAAAAAACTCGTCGTCGTTGGGGATGTAGACCGAGTTGAAGTGATCCGTGTCGTTGCTGAGCAGACCAAATAGTCTTCTACTGGCGGATTTGGTCAGTTCGGGCGTATCCGACTCGACCACCAGCAACAGTGTGCTGAGATCCTGTGAAAAAGCTTGTTCGTAGTGGCGGCGGTACTGCTGAAAAGGCGCATCGGGGGCAATCAGCTTGCCGGTGTCGGTATCGATGCGCAAATTGTCGACGGCATAGTTTGCAGCCAGCATCGCGAGCACAGCCAATATCGACAGTACCGTAAAAGGGTGTTCTAGCGCCCAGTTTCCCCAGGACGCGTAACTGCGGGTTGCTGACATAATCGATCGGATTGGGCTCGATTAACCTGAGTTAATTATTTGTGGTGGATTCGATTAATCCGGCGGTGGCTTGCGGGAGGCGGGCTACCCGGTTCGATGTATGCGACATAGGTGCGACATAGATGAGTAAGCGGCGTAAGCGCGATGTTATCCCATGCGACGGCATATCGGAACATCTTCAGCTTGAGGGAAATATTTTTGTACTTGCAGGTTTATGAACGGCTTCCGTAAACAGTTTCAATTTATCAAAAACTGTCGACCGAAGCCGCCATATTGATTGATATATCGGAGATGGGTTTTTTCAGTATAACGTGGTTTCCTGCTCGTTGTGGGCGGTGTCTGCGGCCAGATCGCCAATATTGCCGCGTATGCTGCAACTGATGACCTCGATACAGCTTTTCCAGAAGCCACCCGAGAGCAGTTGCAGGCCGCGAAAATACCTGTTCGAGATCTCCGTCGGTGCGGTGTACCGGCAGGTAATGCCCAAGCCCTCTTCATTCAGGTTGATTGTCTTGTGCCACATCCACGGCGGGAAAAACAAAACATCACCCGGGTGCAAATCCAGCTCATAGCGCGGCGCATATTCCGCCAAGGGGTAGGCATCCCGGTCCCTCGGTTCGCCCTGCTCATCGGCGCGGAACTCTGCAAACCGTCTCATGCCATTGCCAAGTGCCGCCGGGTACAGCAGCCAGGAATATTCGGATTCAACCAATGTCCAGCGTTTGGATCCCGATACGGCCAGATACCAGTTGGGACCTTCCTCGCAGTGGTAGTTGGCGTTCAACCCGGCTCCCAAGCCGAGAATCAGAAAGCTCAGGACAGGTTTCGACGGCCGGCCCATGACGGGAAAGTAGTTGTGCGACCGTGGAATACCGAAAAATTCATAAAAAGTAGGGTTCTGATCAAGCAGCAATTGTTGCGGGATGAAATTGCAGCGGCGGTCTTCGGCGATCTGACGCAACGAAGTATTGATCATTTTCTTGGTGCGTTTGTCCAACGCCTGTACCACGGTATCCGGAAATCGTTCCGCAAGTTTTGCAAGTGTCCAGTCCGAGGGCGCATTTTCCACGAATCCGCGCAGTACGCAGGGAACGGATCGCTTGACATGCTCACGGTAAAAGCGGTGCGGTTCAATCTCGCCGGGCCTGTATTCGGAAATTGCCAGAATCTGCCCGCGCGGCACGCGGCGGTTTTCCAATCGCCGCAGTATCCGCTGCTCCGCGCGCCGACGTGCATCTCGCAATACCTCGGGATTACGGGACAGGTGCTGGCACAACATGATGCTTTTCAGCGCCAGCACATTGCCATACCCCAACGGTAATTTCGCCACACCGCGCTTGCCCATGCGCTCCACGAGGAACGTGCGCAAGAAAAGTTGCTGCTCCACTACCAATTGCCACATGACATACAGAACTGTGGCCATTCCTGCCAGAGGTATGGCCAGCGCGTTTCTCACATGCGTCAGCATCGTCCCTTTTTTTATCTTGACCGCATTCTCCACCGAATGCCCCCTTTGGTTTTCTTTCTCAATGTTTAATTTGATGGCGAAAATCGATTCATGCAAAAACAGGCAGAATCATCAATATGTATAAGTATAGGAGATATGAGCGTCCTTTATTGGCAGGCTC
>DASVYI010000343.1:0-5531 GCA_036392275.1 Nitrosospira sp.
ACCGTACGTACGTAGGAAGGTGCCATGCCGTGCATGGCAGTCCCAGGCGAAAATTCCCGGTGAGCCATCAGGTAATCGTTTATTTGTGCGGGGGCGGAGGCGGAGGGGGGGGGAGAAACGGAGGTGACGGGTATTGCAGGAGACTGTGCTACGGGAGACGGCCTGTTGTCCGCCAGATTTGCCTGCAGTCGATCCACAGGTTGCGTGGTATGAAGGCTCATCCACGCCGCGACGGCCATTGCCGTTACCGACGCGGCCGCTGCGAACGCGATGGGTTTGTGTCTTGCCGAAGCAGAGGGAGAAGGATGGGGGGCGAGCACGGTTGGCTCCGTGGCCAGTCTCGCACTGACGCGGTGGGCAACATCAGCAGGTATCATCTCCGGTTGCGCCAGGACGTCGCTAATCAGGTGGTAAACAGCCCACTGTTCACGTAACTCATCTGTTTTTTTGAATCGTGCGATGGTGCTCGTCGCTTCGTCCGCGTCCAGTTCACCATCCATCAATGCCGATATTTTATCTTCCATGCTACCACCTTTTGTCTTTGCCGGTCCCCAGCAGGGGCCGTAGTTTTTCCGCTATCGCTTCCCGGGCACGAAATATTCGTGATCGGACCGTTCCAATAGGGCAGTTCATGATGACTGCAATTTCCTCATAGCTCAGCCCCTCGATTTCTCTCAATGTGATTGCCGTGCGCAATTCTTCCGGCAATTCCTCCAGGGTCTGGTTTACCGTTTGAGCGATCTGTTTACTCGTTAGTTCGCTCTCCGGTGTATTCATTTCCCGTAAATGACTGGCTTCTTCGAAGCCTTCGGCATCTTCGCTATCGAATCCGTTCGTGGTGGTTGGCGCCCGCCGTCCCTGAGCCACGAGAAAATTCTTTGCTGTATTGATGCCAATCCTGTACAACCAGGTATAAAAAGCGCTGTCGCCACGGAAAGACGGCAGTGCGCGATAAGCCTTGATAAAGGCTTCCTGGGTTACATCTTCAACTTCGGTCGAATCACGTATGAATTGCGATAGCAATCGTGCGAGCTTTCGCTGATATTTGACTACCAGCAAATCGAACGCGTGTTTGTCGCCATGTTGCGCGCGCTCCACCAGTTGCTGATCGATTTCACGATCACTCATGCCGCCCAATCCCTGAATTTTTGATTATTACTTGTAACTGCTGCGTTGAGGCATCAGCCAAGTATACCCGTTCAGGTGTGCATCGGGGAATCACGCCACGTTTACGATCCGCAACCTGTGTGAAGAGACAACGCACAGTATAAATTAGTTCACTTGAAAACGTGGTTATTGAATAAAGATGAGATGAGCGATGGAAATTCCCAGTGATCGTTATAGATAGATGAATGCACGTCGCGCGCCGGAGCCTGTGCGCCTTGCGCAAACAAGCTCAGACAGAGTGCCACGGCTTCCCGGAAGGAAGCAGTCATATCAGGAATTCCATTTCACAGTGCTATCCGGCTCTCCTTTGCTTTTTTTCAGCGAAAACCGGTAACCTGCGGGGATTTACAAGCTTACATTCAGCGCATTCACGCATTCTGTACGGAAGCAGACATAACCTTTTGATCTTGGCGCGGAGAAGCCTGTATGACATGTAAAACATGCGGAGCATGCTGATCGAATGATGGGTTACGCTTTGCTCCACCCATCCTACTATACTGTTGTGTGGGCATAGGCTCGGACTTGTCGATTTGAACGTGCGAGGCTGAACGTGCGAGGCAGCGAGCTTTGCAGTAAGTATAAGGCCGGCGGCAGGTCTGCTATTATTCCAGTCCATGAGTAAAACCCCCAACGTTCAAGTGACACAGCTCAATTTCGATACCCTGATTATCGGCAGCGGTCTGGCTGGGCTCACGCTTGCGTTGAGCCTGGCGCAAAACAACAAAGTGGGTCTGATTACGAAACGGGCGCTGCTGGACGGTGCAAGTGGCTGGGCACAGGGCGGAATCGCCGCAACATTGTCGGAGGAAGATTCACCCGCGGCCCATATCCGGGATACGCTTATCGCCGGTGCGGGCCTGTGCAACGAAGACGTGACCCGATATGTCGTGGAGAACGGTCCGCAGGCTGTTCAGTGGCTGATCGATCAGGGTGTGCCGTTCACGCGCGATCAGGGGAGTGAAACGGGCTATCACCTGACACGGGAAGGCGGCCATAGCGTGCGGCGTGTCATTCATGCCGCGGACGCCACCGGACAGGCGGTCCAGCGAACTCTGGCCGATAAGGCGCGCACCCATCCGAATATCACAGTGCTCGAGCATCATGTTGCGATCGACCTCATTACCAGTGCCAAATTAGACCACTTGAGGCGGAGCTCCGGTGAGAGGAGCAACCGCTGTTACGGCGCCTATGTGCTGGACAGCGTGGCGGGTACGGTGCGCACGATTGGCGCTCATAATATGGTATTGGCGACCGGCGGCGCAGGCAAGGTTTACCTTTACACCACCAATCCGGATACTGCCACGGGCGACGGCATCGCCATGGGGTGGCGAGCGGGCTGCCGCGTGGCAAATATGGAATTCATACAATTTCATCCCACCTGTCTTTATCATCCACACGCCAAATCATTTCTGATCAGCGAGGCGGTACGCGGGGAGGGCGGCGTGTTGAAGCTCCCGGATGGTTCGCGCTTCATGCTCTGGCACGATGAGCGCGCGGAGCTTGCGCCGCGCGATATCGTTGCCCGCGCAATCGACTTTGAAATGAAGAAACGTGGGCTGGATTGCGTTTATCTCGACATTTCCCACAAACCGGCGAGTTTTCTGAGAGAGCACTTTCCCAACATTCATAAGCGCTGCCTGGAACTGGGCATCGACATCACGCGACAGCCGATTCCCGTCGTGCCTGCTGCGCACTATACCTGCGGCGGCGTGGTGACTGACTGGAATGGCAAGACCGATCTGGATAATTTATACGCAATCGGGGAAACCGCGCATACCGGCCTGCATGGGGCCAACCGGCTGGCGAGCAACTCGCTGCTGGAATGCCTGGTATTTGGCCAGGCGGCAGCCAGGGATATCATGGGACAACCGCCCGAGCCTGCCGTCGCATTGCCGCAATGGGACGAGAGCCGCGTCACCAATGCCGACGAAGAGATCGTCATTTCGCATAACTGGGATGAGCTCCGCCGGTTCATGTGGAGCTATGTGGGCATTGTCCGCACTACCAAGCGCCTTGAACGCGCGCGGCGCCGTATCGAGTTGCTGCACGAAGAAATCAATGAATATTACGCCAACTTTCGTGTAACCAGCGACCTGCTGGAACTGCGCAATCTGGTCGATACCGCCGACCTGATCGTGCAAAGCGCGATGCTGCGCCATGAAAGCCGCGGCCTGCATTACAGCCGGGATTACCCGGGGCTGCTGCCGGAGGCGCGGGATACGGTATTGAAACGGCAGCGAAACGATAGCGAAACGGTAGGTTTGGCCTGAGCCTTTTCCTCTTTTCCCTTTTCATTCCATGAAATTTCTGAATTCCATAGAAATTCCGGGCAGACAACAAAAACGCGTCGAACTCTATCGAGGGGATCCAACGGCGCTTGAAGCAGCCGAGGCGGTTGATCTCCTCGTTATATCCACTTTTCCGGACAAATACGCACCTGCGGACAACCCCTTGATAGGAGCACTGTCTCGCAAGGGGTTATCCATCGATGCTTTGGCCATGGACAAGGATGTCGATCTCAGAGAAAATTTTTCCTGCTGGTTATCTCACGAGCTTGCACCTCAGGATTCAGGACTACGTTTTAGACGAATCCTGTGTTTTGAGCAGCGTGTTAAAGGAAAGCCACCAGAATGGGTAGGAGACCTCTTCCGGGCCCTGACCCCGGTACTGGCGGAAAGGCCGGATATAAAAACGCTTGCATTACCCATCCCTGTTCCCATCCCTGTTGCCGGGGACCAGGGCTATCCGGTGACGGAAATGCTGATGCAGCTCCTTGATGCGGCGTTTCACTGGCTCGAAGCAGGTTTGCCGCTGGATTGCATAAAGATTGTCATCCAGCGGGAGGCGCAGTCACAGGAGGCTATCCGGGTTTTTTCGGACTGGAACGATAAATATCTGACGCACCCCCTTCGTTCTCCTGCCATGTTCAGCCGGAGCGGAGCAGACGACTCTTTGCCACGTCGGCACGATAAAGCGGGCAAACTCAAGACCGGTTTTGGCAAATATCTTGATCAGTTACACGGTCTCATTATCACCGTGCCGCCAGGAGATCTTCCAACAGAAGTTCCGCGGCAACATTATGTTGACGCGGATTACGATGTTTTTATAAGCTATTCAAGGGCGAACACGAATGAAAGCGAAGCGCTGGAGCAAGCGCTTCGCGCGTCCCGGCCGGATATCCGGATATTCGTGGATCGCAAGGAGATTGATATAGGCGCTGCCTGGCAGCCCGAGATTTTTGAAAATCTGGATAAATGCCGCAAGGTGGTTGCCTTGCTTTCGCCGGATTACTTGAGTTCCAAGATGTGCAAGGAGGAATACAACATCGCCTGGATCAGGAGCCGGGAGAATGATGAGGAGATAATCTTTCCCGTTTATCTCTACACGGCGGCCCTTCCGACTTATATGAAGTACCGGAATTATTTCGATTGCCGGGAAGGCGACAGGTTAAAAATCGTTGAAGCATCGAAGACGTTGCTGGCCGCGCTTGGGCCATGAACAAACCTTTCAGTTGATCGCATCGCATACCGTTCTTGTATCGATGGAAAATTCACACGGCGCTGGCTTCTCCATCCAGCGGTTACGGTCCATGGGGCCGGTGCATCCCGTGTCTTCCAGCAGCGCGCGGGCGCCGGTCGCATCGCACACGAGTACGGCTGAGTGCCGGTTCTGGCGCAGCACTCTGACTTTATAACCTTTGAAATTTTCCAGCAGTACGGGGTCGTGCCGCGTGGCGAGCGCCAGCAATTCGCTGTCGTTCAGGTCTGGCGGAGGGTTCTTGTAGCGGACCGTCGATTCCACCGCAGCCGATAATTTTGTCAGCTCGGAGGCCTTGATGTACATTTCTTCGCTGTCGGCACGCTTCGGGCCGGCAGTGCAGCCGGTTAAGTAAACCGCGACCGCAATGGCAATAATTGTTTGAGTTTTATTTGCAACCATATTTGTCAGGCCCAATAAGCGTATGTGCCAGAATCATCCTTTCCGGTATCCAGATTCCAGTTATTGATCGCGATGAGGTAGGTGCTGCCGTCCTTGAATACGGCATCGGCGATGGACGACCAGACAGCAAGAACATTTGACATCGCGCGGTCGAATATCTGGTCATAGTCCATCACCCCGAGCGGCGTCGTCAGTCCCTGCAGATATTGATTGTCGAGATCAGCGACAGCGGGATAGGTCAAGCCGATGTTGACGGCAACGTGGCGTGCGAAAGGAGGGAGTCTATAGCCTTCTTCTGCCTTGTCGACCACGAACCTGAATGAGCCGTGCCAATCATCGATAAGAGGTGGGTTGGCTTGATATGGCTGTGAATAACAGATTTCAAGCATGCTCTGCCAGGTGCTTACGATTGCCGGGTCGAGTTT
>DASVYI010000344.1:0-1552 GCA_036392275.1 Nitrosospira sp.
ACCAGATGGACGTGCGGCTGGACCACGCGACCAGCCTGCGGCTGGATGCACGCGAAATCGCCATCGTCGTCCTGACCTGCCTGGTCGAGGACCGCGAAGAGAGTTTTGTCGGAGCAAGTTTTGTCGGATCCCGCCAGTCCGAGGCAGCCGCGCGAGCGACGCTTGACGCGCTCAACCGCCGTATCTTTAGTCTTACGGCTGTCACACAGTAAACCAGAGTGATAGACTAATCTTGCCGCATGACACGACCTCAAGCGGGCTCGGTCCATAATGCCGAGTCCTTTTTGTTGAAAATGACGCGATTTAGGAGCCTTTTGTCGACAAATCAAATTTTGCTCTGTCAGCATGGTGTGGTAGAATGAACCCGCCGGCGAGCCGGAAGGCCAAAGCGAAGCGGAGTGGAACTCGGTCGCTTTCCCGCGATCAATCATCAAAGAAGGGAAGTGAGTTCCTAGTGAAATGGCGCTTGGCAAAGGTGCTGTACGCCCTGTTGACCATCGCGAGTCTCATTGCAGCAATCGCCGCCGACGCAAAGTGGGGTTAATCTAATACATTCCTTCCGGTAAGCCGGTTCTTTGCCTCTCCCCGGATGCGGTGCCAGTTCCTCCACCACCGCATCCGGCGCCTGAATATTTGGACCTTCGTATATGTCAGAACTGGGTCGATTATTGCGGTTTTATATTTTCCTCCTCGCCCTTCTTGCCTTCGTCGCGGTTGTCTTTTCTCTGCGCCACGTCGTAAATCAACCGGCGGATGCTATCATTATTCTGGGCATTGCCGTAGCGATTGCTTTCCTCGACGCGTTTCCCGTCACGGTCACTCATGGGGAAGAAGAGATAGAACTGACGATTTCGGACACAATCAAATTCGCGAGCATGCTGGTCTACCCATTGCCTGTCGCCGTGCTTGGAATATCTCTGGGGACAGCGGCGGGCGAAGCCCGGATCGAACGTGAGTGGTACAAAAAACTATTCAATGTCGCCGAAATGACGCTGACGTGGATCGTCGTCGGATGGTTCTTTCACCTGGTTTACGATCCTGGTACAGATTATTTCGGCTCCCTGCAGAATATCCTTGCCGTGATGCTCGCGGGTCTAGCGGCTTTTACAGTCAATTCCGCCCTCGTTTCGCTCGTGATCAGCTTTGCCGCCCATGTCCCGCTCGCATATGTTTGGGCGAAAAGTTTTAAACAAATCCTATGGCCAAACTTGGGGATGCTTTCGCTCGGCGTTTTCCTGGCTGTGCTGTGGCAATATAACCCGCTCACGATTGTGCTCGTAATTCTCCCGATCTTCATCGTTCGAAATTCGTATCAACTGGCCACGCAACTTCAACAGCAAACAAGGGATGCCTTATTGGCCTTGATGCAGGTCATCGACGAGCGCGACCAGCACACGTTTGACCATTCCCGCAACGTTTCCAAGAACTCGCGTGCTATGGCCGAGGCGCTCAAATTGCCCCAGGAAGAAATCGAGACGATCGCTTCCGCCGCGCTCCTCCACGACCTGGGCAAAGTCGGCATGGCGGACGGTATCCTGTTCAGTCCGAAACT
>DASVYI010000345.1:0-3280 GCA_036392275.1 Nitrosospira sp.
CTGGAATCAGTCTCAACCGGGTTTTCTGGATTGGCAGCTCGTGCGTTTTGGCGAAGGAATCGGAGACGTTGCCTATTTTTTGGCCACCGCCCTGAGTCCCGAGGTCCGGCGCGCCCACGAAGCCCATCTGGTTGCCACTTACGCACAAGGGCTGCGGAATCATGGAGTCACGGGAACTGATGCCGACGGCCTCATGCAAAGATACCGTGCGCATCTTATCTACCCATTTGAAGCAATGGTCGTATCGCTCGCGGTAGGCGGCATGATGAAATTGGAAAGCAATTACGAACTCATCCGTCGTACGGCGACTGCTATCGAAGAACTTGACACCTTTGCAGCAATTGGAATATGAGAACAGAATACGGATGCCGGCTGTGTGTTCTTGTGAATTGGGCTAAACTGTAAAAACACGATTTTACAAAGTGATGGGTGCTTAAGAGCGAAGATGATCTCCCTCAATACCAGGCTCAAGATGGTCGACGCTGATTGCGAAAGTGCAGCGGCGGCCGAGCTCGACAAGCTTTTCGAAGATGCGCATGGCGGCGGAACGAATTTCCGGCCTCCCTCTCCCCAGGCCGCCGAGGCAGTCTGGCTCAAGCTCATCGCGAGAAAGGAGCATGAGTTCATACAAGAGATCGATAAAGCACTCAAAGCAGAGTCAGCCGGTCAATCTGCCGCCAAACCCGCCATTCCGGGCAAGGAAGACATTTCCGCTATCGAAGAAACGATTGCCGAGCTATTCGTAGATGACCGGTATCTGGAGCGGATGCAGGCCTTCTACCGGGAAGCAGCCAGCAAAGCCGCTCTGCATACGTCTTATACGCCCTCCCCCGATGCGCAAGCCAAAAGACTTGATCTTATCGACGCCACATACCGCACAGGTATTACAAACGCATTGCGCAGGGCCCGCCGAAATGTGCTGGCGGAAGTGGAGGCTTACAAGGGACCTGCCGCGCCTGAGGACACGAGCCTGTTATCGCAATGGCGGCATTATTCCACCCTGAGCCCATGGAGATCCATTGGCACAATTGTCCTGTTAAGCTTGACGTCTTATCTCATCGCATTCATCATCGCCAGTGACACATTCCGGGCGCTATTGGAGCGTCTGGGCTGGTCTGGCGGAACCGGCCTTTGAACACAGGAAACCGGCAGAGGTCAGATTTGCCACCTCCGCCGATTATTCGGAAAACCCCTGACATCGGTTCTTCCCGGAAGCACTTATTCCGATATCTTCCGTCTGCGCGCCGCGCCCAAGCCGAGCAGCCCGAGACTGATCAATGCCAATGATCCGGGTTCAGGAATCGGGTTTTCGGGAAACTGCGCAGGATTGGAACCCGCACTCCCGACATATTTAACCGAATTGGCTCCGCCTGGCCCAGCGCCGACTTGCTGGATGTGCACCATCGCAAGGGAAGCGGGACCGCTGCCGGGCACCGAGCCGATAAAATCACCTACGGAAACATTGCTGATCGTCCACGTGGAGAACTCGCCATCGGTGAAACGATTCGCGGAGCCTGTCGGATAACGCAAATCCAGATAAAAATCATACCCGGCATCCTTACCCGGGGGGTTAATGCTGAAACTTGACGCGGTGATCGCTTCTGTTCCCCCAAAGCTTGAGAATGAAGCGCTCGTCAATGCGGAAGTTCCACCATAAGAAAACAAAAGCTCGGATATAAAAGCATCATCCCCTGCATCTCCCGGAAGATTGTTTGCAAAATTCCGGAAATCAAAATCCACGTTCGAGCCATTCTGTGTCAGGGTCAAGGTGGCAACCGTGGCATTGGCCGTGACCGTACTTCCGGTCAGGTACGTATCGATATTGATAACCAGAGCGGAAACTGGTAGAGAAGCGGTCATGATTCCCAAGCCTGCCAGCGTGCTGGCGAGAAATCTGTTTCTTATCCATTTACGCGCTATTGCTGATCCAGCGAGTCCAACTGACTTCATTTTTCCCCCGTTCGTTTGTTTAGCTGCATCCCATCCAGTCTGGCGTTTGAAGCGTATTGTTACGACGCATATGTTCAAGGACTTGGCTGTCTTTGACCATTGGACTGAAGTACTAGGCGGGGCTTTTTAATACTTATTACGTACGCGCGAGCAATGGATTTCAGGGTCGGGGAACGATCTTCGCGGCAGAGCGAGCCATTGCATGCTGGGAATAACGGAGAGCTCGACGAAATCCATCCTGTCCCTTCGGATTACGTACGAAAAGCGCGGACGCAAAAATAAGTGTCAACAGGTCCTGGGCGACGCCAATTTGGTGCTCTTTTCTGGGGTAAAAGATGGGGAAAGCGAACCGCGAAGATACCGCTTATGGGTATCAGGTGACAGGTTATGTAAAAAAAGGGACGGAGCTACTGGAAAGAGCTCAGCACACACGGCGTGCCGGTTTGTCGTCCAGGACCCACCTCATCAACACCTCTCTCCCATTTATGGGAGAGAGGTGAGAGAAAGGGAAAATTTTGAACAGGCTTCCGGGCGGAATTCAGGAAAACTAAAGAAGATTAAAGCAACTATTAAACGTTCTGCCCGGTGCGGCGGCGTCTCACCATGAAACCGATAACACCAAGCCCCGCCATCAACATCGCGTAGGTTTCCGGTTCGGGAACCGACGTAACTGGAACCGGGGCGCCCGGGTTCAGTATCAGCGCAAAAGTAGCAGTCTGACGGGCGCCGGGATCGGGCACGCTCAAATTAAAAGTCGAAGTGGCCGTATCATGATTCGCCAATGTCCCGGTGAGGTTGAGATGACGCGGATCGCTCGAATTCGAATCAAGCGTGAATCCTGTCAGCGTTGCGTGGTTATGGCTGGTAAATACAACCCCTTGGCCTCCGGTAGCCGGTTCGGAAATGGTAAAATTAAAATCGTTCAAATTCAATCCGGTGTTGTTTTTAATCGAATCGGTTACGACATAGGGGCCTCCAGAACCCGTCGTATGAGTAACCGTAAACGTCAGGGTGATCGGCTCCGCATGGTCAAAGATTGTGCTCAGGTCCAGCTTCGTGGGAGTAATCACGATACCAACGGGTCCCAAACCTGCTCCGCTAACGGATCCCAAACCTGCTCCGCTAGCGGTAACGTTGGTAATTACGCCCGCTGCCGTCGCGGTAGTGACAGTTCCGGTAAAAACCAAAGCACCTATGATAGATTTTGACAAGTTATTCATTCCTGCTCCTCATGGATGGGTTACCGACGGAAGGCAGAGTTCTGCGCAGTGGCACAGTCTCAGCTGCTCCTTAAGATATTCTAAAAAGCGAGAGTACCAAAGAAAATCAA